>JBMOFX010000034.1:0-15922 GCA_049318665.1 Ilumatobacteraceae bacterium
TGACGATGCGGACCTCCGCGCCGCAGTTGCGCAGGCCCGCGACGACCTGGCCGATGCGATCGAGATGGGTGATGTCGTCGACGGTGTGCTCGTCGCCACCCTCCGGCGGCCAACGGGTGACGTGCGGATCGTTGCGGCGTCGGCCGACGTGTCCGCATCGGCCGACGTCGAGACCGCCGTTGCGGCAGGCCGGCGCGCCGCGCAGCGACTGGCCCTGCGCTTCCAACAGGCCAACCCGTAGGCTCAGGGCCGTGTCAGATCGGATCACCCCCGCCGATGTGGTGAAGGTCGCCACCTTGGCCCGCCTCCAGTTCGCCCCCGACGAGATCGAGCGACTCACCGCCGAGCTCGACGCAGTGCTCGGGCACTTCGCCGACATGGATGCGCTCGATCTCACGCACGTGGCACCGATGACGCAGCCGTATCCGCTGCGCAACGTGTTCCGACCTGACGTGATCGCCCCCGGCCTCGATCGCGAGGAGGTCCTCGCCGCCGCACCGGTGGCCGAAGACGGTCGATTCCGAGTTCCGCCGATCATCGGCCTCGACTCGTGAGCGCGGGCGTTCCGACCACTGCCGCCGACATCGCCGCCGGCGTCCGCAGCGGTGCTGTCCGCGCCGCCGACGTGATCGACGAGCACCTCGCGCGCATTGCCGCACGCGAAGACGAGATCCACGCGTTCAACCTCGTGCTCGCGGACGAAGCCCGGACTGCCGCGGCTGCGATCGACGCCGACGTCGCGGCCGGTCGCGATCCGGGTCCGCTCGCCGGTGTGCCGGTCGCGCTGAAGGACAACATGTGCACGCGGGGCATTCCGACCACCTGCTCGTCGAAGATTCTCGACGGGTGGCGACCGCCCTACGACGCCACCGTGGTGACGAAGCTCGCGGCGGCCGGTGCGGTGCTCGTCGGCAAGACCAACCTCGACGAGTTCGCCATGGGTTCGAGCACCGAGAACAGTGCGTTCGGCCCGACGCGCAATCCGCTCGACACGTCGCGCGTGCCCGGCGGTTCGAGTGGCGGTAGTGCAGCGTCGGTCGCAGCAGGGTTCGCCGCCGTGAGCCTCGGCAGCGATACCGGTGGCTCGATCCGCCAGCCCGCTGCGCTGTGTGGCGTCGTCGGCGTAAAGCCCACCTACGGCGCCGTGAGCCGCTACGGCCTCATCGCGTTCGCGAGTTCGCTCGACCAGATCGGCCCGTTCGCCACCACCGTCCACGACGCCGCGCTCCTGCTCGACGTGATCGGTGGTCACGATCCGCTCGACTCGACGTCGATCCCCGCCGCACCGCCCTCGCTCGTCGACGTGCTCGACCGTGGGATCGAGGGCGTGCGAGTCGGTCGGATCACCGATCTGCCCGACGGCGCCGACCCAGACGTGCTGGAGCGGATCGAGATCGCGTTCGACGCACTGCGCGCCGCGGGTGCGACCATCGTCGATGTCGAGGTGCCGTCGTTCGCCCAGGCGCTCACCGCCTACTACCTCGTGGCACCCGCCGAGGCGAGCAGCAACCTCGCCCGATTCGATGGCGTCCGTTTTGGTCTCCGAGTCGACGCGGTCGACACGAACACGATGTACATGGCCACCCGCTCGGCCGGGTTCGGACCCGAGGTGAAGCGCCGGATCATGCTCGGCACCTACGCCCTGAGCGCCGGGTACTACGACGCCTATTACGGGCGTGCGCTGAAGGTAAGGCGGTTGATTCATGACGACTTTGCCCGCGCATACCAGCAGGCCGATGTGCTGATCACACCCACCTCGCCCACGGTCGCATTCCCGTTCGGCGCCAAAGGCGACAACCCGCTCGCGATGTACCTGTGTGACCTATACACGATCCCCAGCAACCTGGCCGGACATCCGGCAATGAGCGTCCCGTTCGGCACCGGCGCCGATGGCTTGCCCGTGGGCGTGCAGGTGCTGGCCGGCACCCTCGACGAGCCAACGATGTTCCGAGTCGGTGCCGCACTCGAACGTGCGGCCGGCCCCGAGGGGAGCGCCCGATGACCCAGCAGAGCGCGAGCGTGCAGCCCACCTACACGACCAGCCACATCGACTTCGTCGAGTTCGAGCAGGGCTACGAACTCGTCGTCGGGCTCGAGGTCCATGTGGAGCTCGACACGGCAACGAAGCTGTTCAGCGCGAGCCCGAACCGGTTCGGTGACGAGCCGAACACCAACATCGACCCGGTCACGCTCGGCTTGCCCGGTGCGCTGCCGGTGCTCAACGGGCATGCGGTCGAGCTGGCGATGCGCATCGGCGCGGCGCTCAACTGCACGATCCAGGCGTGCACGTTCCACCGGAAGAACTACTTCTACCCGGACATGCCGAAGGCGTACCAGATCAGCCAGTACGACCAACCGCTCAACATCGACGGCTTCCTCGACCTGCCGAACGGCTACCGCGTCGGCGTGGAGCGGGCCCATCTCGAAGAAGACACGGGCAAGAGCACGCATGTCGGTGGCTCGGGCGGGCGCATCCACGGCAGTGACCATTCGCTGATCGACTTCAACCGGGCCGGCGTGCCGCTCGTCGAGATCGTGAGCCGTCCCGACATCCGCACACCCGAGCAGGCTCGCCAGTACGTGACCGAGCTGCGCGCCATCCTCGTGGCCATCGGCGCCTCCGACGCCAAGATGGAAGAGGGTTCGATGCGGTGCGACGCCAACGTGAGCGTGCACCGCGCCGGGACGAAGTTCGGAACGCGCTGCGAGATCAAGAACGTCAACAGCGTCCGCTCGCTCGGCCGGGCGATCGAGTACGAGGCTCGACGTCAGATCGCGATGATCGAAGCCGGCGAGACCGTGCGCCAGGAGACGCGTCACTGGGACGAGAACGACGGCCGAACGCACACCCTCCGGTCGAAGGAAGACGCCGACGACTACCGCTACTTCCTCGAGCCCGACCTGGTGCCGCTCGAACCGTCGCCCGAGTGGATCGCTCAGGTGCGTGAGGCGCTGCCGTTGCTCCCCGGCGCCCGTCGCGCCCGCCTCGCTGAGCTGACCGGCGTGCCCGCCGACGCCGAAGCCATCGTCGTGGTGGTGGAGCGAGGACAGGACCAGTACGTCGAAGCCGTCGGCCACCTCGGAGGCGACATCGGCCGGGCGCTGGTGCATGTGAAAGAAGCGTTTGCCGAGCAGGGCAGTGAGCCGAGCGTCCCCGCCACCGATCTCGCCCTCCTCACCCGACTCGAGGTGCGCGGCGCACTCACGGCGACGCAGGCCAAGGCCGTCCTCACCGAGATCGTTTCGAACGGTGGCGGTGACGCCGAGGCAATCGCACAGGCCAAGGGCTACGAGGCGATGGACACGGGCGCGCTCGAGTCGCTCGTGGACCAGGCGATCGCCGCCGACCCCGACGCCTGGGCGAAGTTCTGCGCTGGCGAGCAGCGTGCGATGGGTGCCCTCGTCGGCGCGGTGATGAAGGCGAGCCAGGGCAAAGCCGATGGCAAGCTCGTGACGGCGCTGCTCAACCAGAAGCGGGCCTGACCCGCCGACTGCGCTCATGCGGTCCGCCTCAGCGGTGGCGGATGGCTCGTGGTTGTCCCGTCCGGCTTCGTGACGGTGAGGGTTCGGTCAACAGGGTCGAGGTGCAGCATCCAGCCACCCTCATGGACCGCGTGGTGGTGACCGTTGCACAGCGGTGCGAAGTTGTCGAGGTCGCTCGGACCCCCGTCCTCCCAGGGTCTCAGATGATGCATCTCGCAGTGATCGAACCCGACGCCGCAACCCCAGATGATGCACGTGCTGTACATCGCACGGAGTGCCCGTCGTTGATGCACCGTGGCGAGGCGGCGCTCGCGCCCAACGTCGAGGACCACCCCGTCACCGCCGAGCACGACCGGGATGATGCTGGCCTGGCATGCGAGGCGGCGCAGCGACGACACGGGCAGTTCGACGTCGCCGCTGATGTCGATGCGCGAGTGCGCGTGCAGCCCAGCGCGCAAGGTGTCGTGATCGACGACCACGATCATCTCGGGAACCGCCCGCCCGCCGGCCGATGCGGGTCGGCTCACGAGGTCGAGCAGCGCAAGCGCTCGGAGGTGGCCCTGCTTGCGGTCGTCGGTGGGGCACGAGTCGGGGAGCGCGTCGTGGAAGAGACGCTCGACGGCGGCCTGCAGCTGTGTGACGAGCTTCGCCCCGGACTCCGGGTCGAACTCGCCGTAGATGCAGGTCATGCCAGTGTCCTTGTCGACCCAGTGGCGCAGCGTGGTGGCGCGACGCTGACGCTCGAATCGCGCCACGCCATCATCGGTGGCGAGTTGACGCGCCCGCTGGCGCAAGGCGCGCTCGAGCTCGTCGGGGGTGCACCGTGACGCCACTGAGGCGATCCAGTCGCCTTCGCTCGCGAGTCGGGCTCGGTCGGCAGGCTCCAGCCTGCTCAGCGCCTGGGTGACGGCATCGACATGCCCGGTGGAGACAGCACCCTCAGCAAGTGCGTCGCGCAGCTGAGGCACCTGCGAAGCCGTTGCAGCGCGAGACGCCGTGCGTCGCGCTTCCTTCGTGCCGACGTGTGGACGAAGTGTGTCGGCCGCGTCGAACGTGCCGGACGCATCGGCGAGAGCCTGCAAGCGATGCACCGCGTCGAGCCGAACCGACTCGACGAAGGCGTTCAGCCGAGCGGCGTCGCGCACCAGGGCGGTCACCTGCTCTCGATCACGCTCGGCCACGTCATCGGTGACCGCGGCGCTGACGAGGCGCGAAAAAGTCGCAGTGAGTGCGCTGAGGTCGAGCATGGTTCACCCCCGGGTCGGACGTCGCAGGACCATCGAACGATGGCGATCTGCGGTGCGGTTGACGGGGCACGCCGGAGCGCGCGATCTGCCGGGGGAAGTCGGCACATCGAACACTAGTTCGATCAGTTGAAGACGTCAACCCTGTCGGGAAGAAATCTTCTGGCGCGACTAGAGCGCGTCGGTTGCGATCAGCTCCATCGCGCGCACGCACGTACGGTGGAAGGCGTCGGCGGCCATGTGCAGGTGCTCCACCGGCGTGTCCTCTTCCTTCGTGTGGCTGAGGCCGTTGGTCGACGAGGAGAAGATCATCACGGTCGGCACCTCGCGAGCCATCTCGCTCGCGTCGTGCAGTGCGCCGCTCGGCAGTTCGATGTCGTGGCCTTCCACCTCGCGCACCGATGTGCGGGCGGCATCGAGCAATGCCTCGTGGAACGGCATCGGCGGGATGCGGAAGATGTGCTCCCACTCGACGGTGCATCCTTCGGCCTCCGCTGCGGCGGCGGCTGCCTCGTGCGCCTCGTCGAACATCGCCTGCAGAGACGTCGCCGAGATGTGGCGCATGTCCATCGTGATCCGGGTCTCACCAGCGACGGCGGTGACCACGCCCGGCCAGCACTGCGCGTGTCCCACCGTCGTGACCCCGTCGTGCCGCTCACCGATCTCGGCAATGGCAAGCGCGAATCGCGATGCGGCGCGGAAGCTGTCGCGCCGCATCTCCATCGGCATGGTGCCCGCGTGCGCGGCTTGACCACGGAAGATCAGCCGCTCGCGCTCGATGCCCTTCGTGCCGGTGACGGTGCAGATGCCCTTGCCCATCGACTCGAGAATCGGGCCCTGCTCGATGTGTACCTCGACGTATGCCTTCACGTCGGCCATCCGGGTTCGCGCGCCGTCGAGTCGCTCGATGTCGACGCCGTGCGCGGCGAGCACCTCGGGCAGGCGGTTGCCCTCCTTGTCGGCCAGGCCGCGCAGCACGTCGACATCGAGCGTGCCGACCGATGCAGCCGAACCGAAGAGGCTCCGGCTGAACCGTGCGCCTTCCTCGTCGGCCCAGTCGACGAGAGCGACGGTGACCGGCGGCGTTCCTTCGGCAGCGATCGTGCGCAGCAGTTCGAGGCCGGCCATTACGCCGAGTGCGCCGTCGAGCCATCCTCCCTTCGGCACGCTGTCGAGGTGCGAACCCACGACGAGGGTGTCGGCGCGCTCGCCGCGCAACACCGCCCAGAGGTTGCCCGCCTCGTCGGTGTCGACCTCCACCGGCAGTGTGGCGAGCGATTCGCGCAGCAACGCTCGCGCCTCGAGCCACTCCGGCGTCCAGGCAAGACGACGGCTGCCCTCGGGTCCGCCGGTGCGGTCGGCGAGGGCGCGCAGATCGGTGACGACACGGTCGGGGGAGTAGGTGCTCATCCGGCTGACGATATCGAAGCGGTCGAGGAGCGACGGCGTGCGAGGCTGTGACCATGGCCATCGAGATCCGCACCCCAACCGAGGACCACTGGCTGGAACTGGTCGCGGTAGATGCCCGCGCATTCGGTTGGGTTCCCAACGAGAAGGAGATCGCGCAACGCCGCCCATTGATGGACCTCACACGGTTCCGCATCGCAGTCGACCGCGGCCGGATCGTGGCGGTTGTCGGTTCGTTCGCGCTCGACATGACGCTGCCCGGCCGCGCCACGATTCCGGCGAGTGGAACCACGTGGGTCTCGGTGAGTGCCACGCACCGCCGTCAGGGCATCCTCACCCGCCTCATGGCCGCCTTGCACGCCGACGCTGACGATCGGGGTGAGCCCGTGTCGGCGCTGTTCGCGAGCGAAGGCGGGATCTACCGGCGCTTCGGCTACGGCGTGGCAACCACGACCCAACGCGTCACCATCGCTCGTGCCGCGGCAACGCTGTCGTCGGACCTGGCGGTCACGCCGGGTGCCGTCCGCTACGCCACGCCGGACGAGGCTCGCGATCACCATCCTGCGGTCTGGGAGCGTGCCCGCCGCGAGCGCCCCGGGCAGGTGTCGCGCGGTGCGGCCTGGGAGGAGTTCACGTTCGTCCAGTACGCCGAATCACAGGACGGGATGACCCCGGCGTTCCATCTGGTGCACGACGACGGGTACGCGGTGTACCGCATCGAGCAGGGATGGGGTCCGATTCCCTCGCACACGTTGCAGCTCGTCGAGCTCGTGACCGACACAACGCAGGCGCGGATCGACCTGTGGCACGCGCTCCTCGGCGTCGATCTCGTCGGCAAGATCAACAGCTCGATCCTGCCCCCCGACGAGCCGCTGAAGTACTGGCTCACCAACCCCCGCGCCTACCAGGTGACCGCCGCGTACGACGGGCTGTGGGTGCGGCCCAACGACGTCGCGATCGCGTTCGGCGCCCGTACGTACGGCACCGTCGATCGTCTCGTCGTGGAGGTCGACGGGAAGCGTTGGGCGATCGAGAGCGACGGTGCGGAGGCATCGTGCAAGGCAGTGCGCTCGAAGCCCGACATGGTGACCGAACAGGGCGCGCTCGGGGCGCTCCTACTCGGCGCAGTGTCACCGACCGAGCTTGCTGCAGGTCGACGGCTCGAGGCTCGCAACGACGCGGCGTTGCACCGCGCCGATGCCTTCTTTGCGAGCCGGCCGTTGGCCCACTGTTCGAACCACTTCTGACGGCGGTTCAGCCGGTGACGGTGGCCGGATCGCAGTTGCTGCCGCACACGACGACCACCACACGCTCGCCACGCTCGGGGACGTACGCGCCGCTGCGCAGCGCGGCGAGCGACGTGGCACCGCCGGGCTCCGCGATCAGTCGCAGCTCGTCCCAGATCGATCGTTGCGCATCGCGGATGTCGCTGTCGTCGACGACGATTGCGAGATCGACGTGGTGCTGGACGATCGACCAAGCCACCTCACCGAGTTGTCGAGCGCCGAGCGAGTCGGAGGCGATGCCCGACACGTCGACGGGCACGGGCCGGCCCGCCTCCACCGCAGCCTGCAGGCACCGGCTGGACCCGGGCTCGACACTCACCACACGCTTGGTGTTGCCGACCCACGCGGCCTGGCCGGCCGTGAAGCCACCACCACCGGAGGCGACGATCAGCGTGTCGTAGCTGTCGAGTTGCGAGTCGAGCTCGGCGGCCATCGTGCCCTGCCCGGCCACCACATCGGGGTGCTCATACGGATGCACCGCAAGGGCGCCCGTCCGCTCCTGGTGCGCCGTGGCGGCAGCCTGTGCGTCGTCGTAGAGCCCGTCGATCACGTGCACCTCTGCCCCGTACGAGGCGATGCGGTCGCGCTTCATCTGCGGGCTCGATGCCGGCACGAAGATCTCGGCCCGGTAGCCGAGGCGTCGCGCCGCAAACGCCACCGCAGCCCCGTGGTTGCCACCCGATGCAGCCACCACCCCAACGGCAGGAACCTGGTGTTGCTCGGCGGCCGTGAGGATCCGATTGAACGCACCACGTGCCTTGAACGACCCGGTGTACTGGAGCAGTTCGAGCTTGAGCGCGATGCCGTGACCGAGTCCGAACTCGCCCGGACGTGTGGAGACGATCGGCGTGCGGCGGATGTACGGCGCGAGTCGGGCGCGCGCCCCTTCGATCATGTCGCGGGTGACGAGCGGTCGAGACGTGTCCACGGTGCGGACACTACTGGCGGGCCCCCTCACGTCGCGGAGTAGCGTGCCGATCATGTCCAGCGACACCCCCGTTACGCCAGTCGACGTCAAGCCACGGAGTCGTGACGTCACCGACGGCATCCAGAAGGCACCTGCTCGCGCGATGCTGCGCGCCGTCGGCATGACCGACGACGATTGGGTGAAGCCGCAGGTCGGCATCGCGTCGGCGTGGAACGAAGTGACGCCGTGCAACATGACGCTGCGCAAGCTCGCCCAGCACGCGAAGGTCGGCGTGCGTTCGGCTGGCGGCTTCCCGATGGAGTTCGGCACCATCACCGTGAGCGACGGCATCTCGATGGGCCACGAGGGCATGCGCGCATCGCTGGTGAGCCGTGAGGTGATCTGCGACTCGGTCGAGACCGTGGTGCACGCCGAGCGTCTCGACGGCTTCATCGGCCTTGCCGGCTGCGACAAGAGCATCCCCGCGATGCTCATGGCTGCGGCCCGGCTCGATCTCGCCAGCGTGTTCGTCTACAACGGTTCCACGATGCCCGGCCAGTACGACGGTCGTGCGCTCGACATCACCAGCGTGTTCGAAGCCGTCGGTGCCTGCGCGCTCGGTGTCATCACCGAAGAGGAGCTCGGCCAGATCGAGCGCCACGCCTGCCCCGGCGAGGGCGCGTGCGGCGGCATGTTCACCGCTAACACGTTGAGCTCGATTGCCGAGGCGATCGGTATGTCGCTGCCCGGAACGGCTTCCCCGCCTGCGATCGACGCTCGCCGTGAGGACGATGCTCGTCGTGCCGGCGAGGCCGTCGTCAACCTGCTCCGTCTCGGCATCACGCCTCGCCAGATCATGACCAAGAAGGCGTTCGAGAACGCCATCGCGATCACCTCCGCGCTCGGTGGTTCCACCAACGCGGTGCTGCACCTCCTCGCGCTTGCCAACGAGGCCGAGGTCGAGCTCGAGCTCGACGACTTCAACCGCATCGCCGCGCGGGTGCCGCACATTGCCGACATGAAGCCGGGTGGCAAGTACCACATGAGCGATCTCGATCGCATCGGTGGCGTGCCCGTCGTCCTCAAGCACCTCCTCGACGTCGGTTTGCTGCACGGCGACTGCCTCACCGTCACCGGCAAGACCATGGCCGAGAACCTCGCCGAGCTCGATCCGCCTGCGCCCGACGAGGTGGTCGTGTTTCCGGTCGATCGGCCGATCAACGTCGAGGGTGGCATCGTCATCCTGCGCGGCTCGCTGGCGCCACGCGGCGCCGTCGTGAAGGTCGCCGGGCTCAGCAAAGAGCAGAAGGAGTTCGAAGGGATCGCTCGCGTGTTCGACGGCGAGGATGGCGCGATGGAGGCGATCCTGGCTGGCTCGATCGAGCCGGGCACCGTGCTCGTCATCCGCTACGAGGGTCCGAAGGGTGGGCCCGGCATGCGCGAGATGCTGGCGATCACGGGTGCCTTGAAGGGGGCCGGTCGTGGCGCCGACTGCGCACTCATCACCGATGGACGATTCAGCGGCGGCACGTGGGGCTTCTGCATCGGACACGTGGCGCCCGAGGCCACCGACGGCGGCCCCATCGCGTTCGTGCGCGACGGCGACCGCATCCGCATCGACGTCCACGAGTTGCGACTCGACCTGCTCGTCGACGAGGCCGAGTTGGCCGAGCGTCGAGTCGGCTGGCAGCCCAACCCGCCTCGGTATACGCGCGGTGTGCTCGGCAAGTACGCCAAGCTCGTCCAGGGCGCCGAGACCGGCGCGATCACCAACACGCTCTAACAGATGATCGTCGATCGCGCCCGCTACCAGGACGGTGTCAGGCTCGACCCGCACACCGAGCCCGAAACCACAACGCATCCGGGCTCGAGCTTCGTGTGGCTCGGCATGGCCTCACCGTCGCCAGCGGAGCTCGATGCCGCGTCGGCGGAGTTCAACCTTCACCCGCTCGCGGTGGAAGACGCGATCAAGGCGCACCAACGTCCGAAGCTCGAGCACTACGGCGACAACTGGTTCCTCGTCATCAAGACCGTCCGATACGTACCCGAGCGTCGTGACGTGGTGCTCGGCGAGATCCTCGCGTTCGTCGCCGACGATTTCCTGGTGACCGTCCGCCACGGCGACTCCGAGGCGGTGGCCGACGTTCGTCGACGCGTCGACGCCAACGATGCCTCGGCCGCCTCGGGCCCGTGGTCGGTGGTGCATCTCCTCGCCGACCGCGTGGTCGACGACTACGAGGGCGTGCTGCAGCACGTCGAGGACCTCATCGCCGATGTGCAGGCGCAGGTGTTCGACCGCCCGCACGCCTCGCACGGCGCGGCGCTGTTCCACCTGAAGCACGAGATCCTCGAGTTCCGCCAAGCGGTTGCTCCACTCGCACCACCCCTCGAGGTGTTGTCCGACCCGCTGCACTCGCCCGCCCCGGCGGAGCGGCAGCCGTACTTCCGTGATGTGCATGACCATGTACTGCGGATCATCGACCGGTTACGCACGATCGACGACCTGCTCACCAGTGCACTCGGCGTCAACGTCGCCCAGGTGGGGATGCGGCAAAACGAAGACATGCGCAAGATCTCCGCATGGGTCGCGATCGTCGCCGTACCGACGATGGTTGCGGGTATCTACGGTATGAACTTCGAACACATGCCCGAGCTCGGGTGGCGGTACTCGTACCCGGTCGTGCTCACGTGCACCGTGCTTGCCTGCTTCGCGTTGTACCGCAACTTCAAGCGGCGCGACTGGCTCTGACAGCGCGGGCGACGCCACGCCAGCCCAGCAGCAGCACACCCGTCGCGATCGTGGCCACCACGATGAACGATGCGGCGGTGCCCCGGTCGAACACCATGTGACGCAACACCATGCCGACGGCGATGGTGACCGGCCAGATGATCAGACCGGTGCGCAGTGAGGAGGGGTTGGTCCATGCTCGTGCGACCAGCCAGCCGACCGCGAGAGCGATCAGGAACGGCGCTGCCACCTCGAGCGCACCGGTGATGGCGTTGCCGCTCTCGTTGTGATTGCGGCGGCCGATCACTGCGAACAACACGATCGCTCCGACGTCGAGTGCGGCGGCCAGCGCCACCCTGCGATCGATCCTCATGCGTACGGACGGAACGTGCCGAGCTTGCCCCGGTAGAACAGCAGCGGCTGCGGGTCGAGGTCGGGGTGGGCGTGCTCGAGTTCGTCGACTCGGCCGATCACGAAGTGGTGGTCGCCGGCCTCGACGACTTCGGTGATGGTGCAATCGATCCACGCGATGGCGTCATCGAGCACGGGCGAGCCGCTGATCGGCGCCGGATGCCATGCCACACCGTCGAAGGGCTGCTCGATGCTGCTCTTCGAGAACTGCCAGCACAGCGAGTCGTGGTCGTGGGCGAGCACGTTGACGCAGAACGCGCCAGAGGCGCGGATCCTGTGCCAGCGATCGCTGGTGACCATCGGCAGGAAGCCGACGAGCGGCGGGTCGAGCGACACCGACGTGAACGAGCCGATGGTGAAGCCGACCGGCTCCCCGTCGAGTGTGCCGGTCACCACGGTGACGCCGGTGGGGAAGTGGCCGAGCACCTGGCGGTACATGATCGGATCGATCGACATGTCTGTGACTGTAGGACGCCTCGGGGCCGAGCACACCTCCTGCGCTACCGTCGTTCCTCGATGCCTGCACGGTCGTTTGCCCCGTTCCGGCATCGGGGCTTCACCCTCCTGTGGGCGGGCGCGCTGGTGTCGAACATCGGCACGTTCATGGAGACGACGGCCCCGTCGTACTTCGTCGCGTCCACCTCCAGTGCGGGCGCGTCGGGCCTCGTGGCTGCAGCGGGCTTCATCCCGACAGCGCTGCTCGGCCCGCTCGGCGGAGCCTGGGCTGATCGCTTCGATCGGCGCCGGATGATTGCGCTCTCGAACGCGGCATTCGCGGTGGTGTCGGTGTTCGTGGCGATCCTCGTGGCGAGCGGGCACGCGACACCACTCAACCTGGCGCTGCTGTCGTTGCTCGGCGGGTGCATGGCTGCGCTGAGCTGGCCCGCGTTCCAAGCCGCGCTGCCGGATCTCGTGCCGCCCGATGAGATCGTGGCGGCCATCGGCCTGTCGGGAGCCCAGTGGAACCTCGGCCGCATCGTCGGTCCGACGGCTGCGGCGCTCGCCATCGCGATCGGTGGAGTGCCCGCTGCGCTGTGGGCCAACGTGGTGAGCTTCATCGCCGTCATCGTGGCGGTGCTCCTGGCGCCGATCCCGCGCCGCCCGAGCGTGAAGCGCACGGTTCGCACGGCGTTCGCCGACGCTGTTCGCTTTGCTCGCGAGACGCCTCCCGTGCGAGCGATGTTGCCGGTGATGGCGGCGGCGGCGCTGATCGGCTCGCCGTTCCTCGGCCTCGTCGCGCAGGTGGCCACCAACGTCTTCGGTGCCGACCAGAACGGCACCTCGTTGCTCGTCACCGCCATCGGCATCGGAGCCGTGCTCGCGGGTGCGTCGCTCGGGTCGGCCAATGCACGCTTCGGCACGCGGGCGATGCTCAACGGCTCGGTCGCGCTCACCGTGCCAGCGCTGGTCGTTTACGGCCTCGCGCCGAACCTCGCCGTCGCGGCCCTCGCGGTCGCGGTCGGGAGCGCGTGCTACATGTGGTCGATGACGACCTGCGCGTCAGTTACCCAACGCGCCGCAGCGCCGGAGATGCGTGGCCGAGCGATGATCTCCAACACGATGGTGCTCGGCGCCGGCTACCCGATCGGGGTGCTCGTGCTGGGTGAGGCTGCCGATGCGTTCGGCCTCCGCGTCGCGACGGTCGGGTCCGGCGTGCTGCTCGGTGTCGTTCTGCTCGCCGGTCGCGTGTTCCGGCCCGGCAACACACTGCCGGTGTCGATCGTCGACGTGCCGAGTGATCCCGTTTCCGCGCACTGACGTGCGATCCTGACGGGAGTGATCGACAAGTCCGAGCTCCGTGCGTTGATGCGCAACGTGCTCGCGTTCGTCGACGACCGTGAACTGCGCAGCATCGACCTGTGGTCACTCGTTGCGGCGCTGCCCGAGTACGCATCGGCGACGACTGTGATGGCCTTCGCGGGCATGCCGTCCGAGCCCGACACCGACAGCCTGTTCGCGCGCCTCGCGCACGACGGCAAGGTGCTCGTGCTCCCCCGGCTCGACGACGACCGGATCGTCCCGGTCGTGATGACCGGCGAGCAGACGATCGGGAGGTGGGGGATCCGCGAGCCGATCGGGCCCGCGGTCGACCCGTCGACGATCGATCTCGTGATCGTGCCCGGCGTCGCGTTCACCGCCGACGGGTGGCGGCTCGGTCACGGCAAGGCCTACTACGACCGCTTCCTCCCCGACGTCGGTGCCACGACCGTCGGCGTCTGCTTCACCGAGCAACTGGTGGACGAGCTGCCGGTCGAGGCCCACGACATTCGCCTCGACCGGGTCGTCACTGCCTGATCGCGATCAGGCCTCGTCGTAGTACTCGCGACCGAGGTGGGTGATCTGCTCTTCGCCCATCATCCAGCGCAACGTGTTCTTCAGCTTCGACAGCTGCACGAACAGATCGTGCTCGGGATACAGGCCGGGGGCGACCATCGGCGCCTTGTAGTAGAAGCTCAGCCACTCCTGGATGCCGCCGAGGCCGGCGCGCTGCGCGAGGTCGCTGAACAGCACCAGGTCGAGGGCCAGCGGCGCGGCGAGGATCGAGTCGCGGCACAGGAAGTCGACCTTCAGCTGCATCGGGTAGCCGAGCCAACCGAAGATGTCGATGTTGTCCCAGCCCTCCTTGTTGTCACCGCGCGGCGGGTAGTAGTTGATCCGCACCTTGTGGTACACGTCGCCGTAGAGGTCGGGGAACGTCGCCGGATCGAGGATGTGCTCCAGCACGCCGAGCTTCGACTCCTCCTTGGTCTTGAAGTTGTCGGGGTCGTCCAGCACCTCGCCGTCACGGTTGCCGAGGATGTTGGTGCTGTACCAACCGTTGAGGCCGAGCATGCGGGCACGCAACATCGGGCCGAGGACGGTCTTGATCAGCGTCTGGCCGGTCTTGAAGTCCTTGCCGCTGATGGGGATGCGCTTCTCGATGGCCAGGTCGCGCAGCACCGGGATGTCGACGGTGAGGTTCGGGGCGCCGTTGGCGAACGGCACACCCTCGAGGATCGCGGCGTAGGCGTACAGCATCGACGGGGCGATGGTCGGGTCGTTGGCATCGATGGCCGCTTCGAACGCCTCGAGGTTCTGGTGGGCCGGACCGGGCTCGATGAAGATCTCGGTGCTCGCGCACCAGATCATCACCACGCGGTCGACCTGCTTCTCCTCGCGGAAGCGGTTGATGTCTTCGCGAATCGCGTTGAGCATCGCGCGCTTGTCGACCGTGCCGATGGTGTTGTCGGCGTCGATCCGCTTCACGTAGCTGTTGTCGAACGCGGCCTTCATCGGCACCACGTCGCGCAATGCGTCGGACACGGCCTCGATGTGCTTGCCGCCTTCGAGCACGCCAGCGCGTGACGCGGCCACGTACGCGTCGTCCGGGAACGGATCCCACGCACCGAACACGACGTCTTCGAGTGCGGCGAGCGGCACGAAGTCCTTGATGAGCGGCGTGCGGTTGTCGGTGCGCTTGCCGAGGCGAATCGTGTCCATCTGCGTGAGGCTGCCGATCGGCTCGGCCATGCCTCGCTTCACCAGTTCGACGCCAGCGATGAGGGTCGACGAAACGGCGCCGAGGCCCACCGTGAGCACGCCGAGGCGGCCGGTAGCAGGGGCAATGGAAGGTGACATAGGGCGAACTCCGGAGACGAGCGGCAGCCACATCGCTGCGCGGCCGACACGCTAGTGCCCTGGCTGCCGACGCCGGGTGTGCCGCGAGACGTTCGACGCCAGGAACTTTCGCCCCACGTCGTGAGCCTCACGACACCACGCGACACTTCCGCGATCCGTCCTCGGGTTCGCGTGCAGGGGTTGCCAAGGGTCGGCTCGCGTGGTTTACTTCTGGCCGTGCGCGTCCGTTTCGAGCTCCTCGTAGGCATCCTTCCGTAGACGTACGCGCCCATACCTCGCGTGCGTCCAGCCTCCCTTGCGGGAGGCTCTTTCGTTTTTCGGCACTATCCACCCGTGTTCCCAGCAATTCAGGAGTCAGCCATGAAGATCACCGGGGCCCAGGCCCTCATCAAGTCACTTGAAATGGAAGGCGTCGAAGTGATCTTCGGCCTGCCCGGCGGGTGCATCCTGCCGGCGTACGACCCGCTGCTCGACAGCTCGATCCGCCACGTCCTCGTCCGTCATGAGCAAGGCGCCGGCCACATGGCCGAGGGCTATGCGCATGTGAGCGGACGACCCGGCGTCGCGCTGGTCACCAGTGGCCCGGCGGCCACCAACATGGTGACGCCGCTGATGGACGCCTACATGGACTCGATCCCGATGGTGTGCATCACCGGGCAGGTGCCTACTTCGGCGATCGGCACCGATGCGTTCCAGGAGTGCGACACGGTCGGCATCACACGCAGCTGCACCAAGCACAACGAGCTGGTGATGACCGCCGCCGACATCCCGATGGCAGTGCGTCAGGCGTTCCACATCGCCACCACCGGCCGGCCCGGCCCCACCCTCATCGACGTCC
>JBMOFX010000035.1:0-15601 GCA_049318665.1 Ilumatobacteraceae bacterium
GGTGCCTCGCACCACCGCACCACCGCGAAACAAGGTGCACTTCGCGCCGTCAAGATGGTGATGCGTCACGCCCCGGGCTGAGCGTGCCCAGAGCGTGCCCAGAGCATGCACGGAGCGTGGCGGACCGCCACCGAATCTGAACAATGGCTGCCTCAAGCCGTTCACCGAGGGTGTCGATGACATCGTGATGAAGCGGACCTCGGCGCAGTGGACAACTCGACGCTTCGACCCGATGAGTGGCTCGTGGCCGATGATCGTGGTCGACGTGGTGTGCGCCATCGCGATCGTCGTGCCCTGCATTGCGCTCAGCCAGTTGCTCTTCGACGGTGTCTGGGAATGGGTCGGGTTCGTTGCCTTTGGCACCATGGGGGTCTTCCTGTTCATCGCGTGGCCCCTTCGCCACTTCCTGATGCAGCAGCGGCGTGAGGCCGAGACACGCGAGGCGCTGCTCGCCAGCGAACGCGACCTACGCGACTTCGAGTCGCGCCTCGGCCGAGCGCTCGACATGGCGAGCGACGAGTCCGCCGCTGTCAACGTGGCGACCCGTGCGATGCAAGCCCTGTCGTCCGATCTCGGTGTGGAAGTTCTGCTGGCCGACTCGAGCCGCGCCCATCTCACTCGGACGGCGCGCTACGCCGGCACCGACCTGGTGGCAGGCTGCGAGGTCGCCACCCCCGGCGCTTGCCCTGCCGTTCGATCCGGGCACGCGCTCCGGTTCGACGACAGCGAGGAGTTCGACGCCTGCCCTCACCTGCGCGACCGGCCCGGCGACCCGCTCACCGCCGTCTGCATCCCGGTCAGCGTGATGGGTTCCTCCGTCGGGGTCGTCCATGCGGTGAGGGCACGGGGCACCGCGATCGGTGATCGCGAGTCGGCGGGCCTCTCGGCCGTCGCACATCAACTCGGCGCGCGGATCGGACTGGTGACCGCGATGTCGCAGAGCCAGCTCCAGGCCAACACCGATCCGCTGACCGGGCTGCTCAATCGGCGGAGCCTCGAGAACGAGGTCCGGATCCTCGTGCAGGAGTTCCAGTCGTTCGCGTTGATCATCGCCGACCTCGATCACTTCAAGGCGCTCAACGACACCCACGGCCACGACGCCGGCGACCGCGCACTGCGGATGTTCGCCCGCCTGCTGCGTCGAACGCTTCGTGACGACGACCTGCTCTGCCGCTACGGCGGCGAGGAGTTCATCATGGTGCTGCCCGGGTTGCCCGGCGAGAAGGCGTCGATCATCTTCGACCGCGTCCGGCTCGAACTCGACGCCGCTGGCGCGAGCGGACAGCTCCCGCCGTTCACCGTGTCGGCGGGCGTCGCCGACAGTGAGGAAGCGACAACACTGCCCGAGATCATCACCCTCGCCGACATGCGCCTCCGCGAGGCCAAGAGCAACGGCCGCAATCGCACCGTCGGCGCTCCGGCCTGACCTCAGGGCAGCGTCGGCCGGATCAAGAACTTCTCTCCCGTGGCCTGCTTGGCATAACGCCCGATCGCGTCGAGCGAGAGAGCCCCGGCGAGCGATACCTGGTCGGTGTAGTGGCTGGCGAAGGTGGTCGTGAGTTCGTGAGC
Source organism: Ilumatobacteraceae bacterium (assembly GCA_049318665.1). Classification (GTDB taxonomy): domain Bacteria; phylum Actinomycetota; class Acidimicrobiia; order Acidimicrobiales; family Ilumatobacteraceae; genus VFMC01. The sequence continues at coordinate 1,570 of JBMOFX010000035.1, forward strand.
CACGCGCTGGCGCAACCGCTCGATCCCTGCGAGACCGAGCGTGCTGAGGAACGGGGTGAGCAGCCACCCGCTGACGCCCCAGGCCATGCCGAAATTGCGGACCAGTTCGGTGGGGCCGCGATCGAGTCCACCGTAGATGTAGACCTGCTTGTGCACGGTCGAGCCATAGCGGCTGTACGACGTGGCCGTCGCAGTTGCCGCCGCTTCCATGCACCCGAGGATTTGACCCGCCCCTTGGCCGCCGCCCACCGCGTCGAACGCAAGGGTTGCCTTCGTTGCGATCAACGCGTCCGTGAGGTCGTCGAGGAAACTCGGTGCGCTCGAATCGCAGACGAACTCGGCGCCCAAGCCACGCAAGATCGCAACCTGCTCGGGTCGACGGACCACGTTCACCAACGGCACCGAGTCGGCCAGACAGATACGAACCAGCATCTGGCCGAGGTTCGACGCTGCGGCGGTGTGGACCAGCCCGTGGTGGCCCTCGATTCGCATCACCTCCACCATGCTCAGCGCCGTCAGTGGATTGACGAAGCAGCTCGCCGCATCGATCGGGTCGGTTCCATCGGGGAGCACGAGGCACGACGAGGCGGGCACGCACCGGTACTCGCTGTAGGTCGCACCCCCGATGATCGCCACCACCTTGCCGATGAGGGCCTGGGACTCCGGCGACTGGCCCGCTGCGACGACCACACCGGCGCCTTCGTTTCCGACGGGGAGCGACTCGCCGATTCGCGCGCGCAACGCAGCGACCGCGCCAGCGGGGATCGGTGCTCGGACGAGCGGCGCCTGCGGAGAGCCGCTCACGGTCGCAGCGCCAACGTCCGCGCCAGCGAGCAGGAGGCCGAGGTCGGAGGGATTGATCGGTGCCGCTTCGAGTCGAACGAGCACCTCGTGGTCCGCTGGCGTCGGCGTGTCGAGTGTCGCGATGGAGAGCTCGAGGTCGCCGTCCGTCGTCACCATCGAACGCAGCTGCCGTGTTGTGGCCGGAATCTCGGTCATGGTGTTCTCCATGTTCTTTCGTCGGCACCCTACGCGGTGCGGGCGACGACCCGGGCGTGGAGCACGCGGAGGATGCCGAGCGCGGACGCGTCCCACGTGAGGGTGCGGGCTCGAGCGAGCGCCGCCGCCGCAAGGCGGTCGCGGCGTTCGACGTCGAGCAACACATCCGCGAGCACATCTCCGAGTCGCTCGACCGGCGCGAGCACGCCCGTCACACCATCGATGACGCTGCTGCGATGACCGCGAATATCCGATGCCACTGCCGCCGTGCCGCATGCTGCCGCCTCGGTCATCGTGAGCCCCCAGCCTTCGGCGATCGACGCGCTCGAGACGAGCCAAGCGCGCCGATACCGGTCGACGAGTTGGTCGTGCGACACCTGTCCGACGAAGGTGATCCACTCCCCCGCGCCCTCCGCAGCGACCAGCGCGCGTAATGACGTTTCCATCGGTCCGCTCCCCACGATGTCGAGCCGAAGATCGGGAACCCGACGACGAGCGACGATCGCGGCGCGGATCATCGCGTCGAACTGCTTCACGGGCGCGAGCCGACCGACGGCCACCACCAGCGGAGCACCTGACTTGGCCCCGCCCGGCGTGAACGCCGAGCTCACCCCGTTCTCCACCGCGATCACGCGGCCCGGGTCGAAACCCAGTTCGATCAGCTCCTCGCGCGTCGCCTCCGACGGTGTCACCATCTGCGTGCGCCGATAGAACGGCGGCGCGATGCGAGCCTCGAGTGCTCGTCCGAAACCTGCGAACGGGGCCGGCAACATCTGGTCCCACATCGGTCCGTGGACATGGTGCAGGAACGTGATCCGCGGTGATCGACACCACACCGGGGAGAACCACGGCACCCCGTTCCAGATCTCGACCAACGCGTCCCGCGGTCCGGCCCGATGCGTCATCTCAGCGAGCACCGTTCGTGGAAACACGCTGTAGCGACTCCCGCGGCGGACGACGCGGTAGCCGTTGCGTTGCGCTTGTGCGGGGAGGCCGACCGCCGACGACGTTCGATGCGTGATCTCCAGGCCTGCCGCTGCCCAGCGCCGCATGAACTCGTCAGCGTGCACCTCGCTCCCGCCGGCGTCGGGGTCGTCGAGGTCGCGCCACGCCATCGTGTGCACCCGGCGCACCCCGCGGGCGATCATGTCGGCCGCCAGCTCGTCGAGCGTCACTGCCCGGTCGCTCGAGTCTTCGGTGCCGCTCATGCCAGGCGAGGACACTACCGGCGCTGCGCGGGGTGGACCCGTGCGCACCCCTCGCGGTCACTAGTGTCGCGCCGTGCCAGATGCCCTGCCCGTCGACGTCGCGCGAGTTCCGTACGTCCTCGGTGGCTCACTTCAACGCCGCCCGAGTCGTGACGCGGTGCTCTCGGTGGGCCTCGTCCTGCTCGCGATCGCGATCCCCCTCCGTGGGCTCTACCGCGGCACGGGCTCATCGATGGAGGAGGGCTTCATGCTCGTCTTCCCGAAGCGCATGCTCGCCGGCGACGTACCGAACGTCGACTTCCTCCACCTCTACGGGCCAGGGTCACTGCACACCCTCATGGGTTGGTACTCGGTCTTCGGCTACACCCTCGGCAGTCAACGGACGTTCGGACTCCTGCAACACGTCGGGCTGATCTTCGGCGCGTACGCGCTGTGCCGTGCATGGGGCCACCGCATCGCTGTCATCTCGGCGATCACCGTGACGTTGCTCGTCATCACGCCGATCGGCCTCTCTGCGCTGGCGTGGGAGGGCGCAGTTGCCCTGGCACTGTGGGCGGTCGTGTTCGGTGTGCGCGCACTCCACGTCGAGGGTCGTGAGCGCACGTGGTGCCTGGCCGCGATGGGAGCACTCGCCGGATTCGCACTCACGTTCCGTCCCGACCTGGTGATCGCGCTCGGCCTTGCGCTCGCATTCCTGCTGTGGCGGGCACGAGCGTGGCGCGCGCCGCTCGTCGGCGCCCTGGTCGGAGCCATTCCGATGTGGATCCATCTCGCGGTTGCTGGCATCGGTCCGTCGTGGCGCGGGATGGTCGCCGACCCGGTGAAGTACCTGCGTCCCGGCCGCGAGCTCCCCCGCCCACCGAGCTTCGGACACATCGACGGCGCGCTCCAGGCGGTCGTCGAAGGACCCGCCGACGCGCCGTGGTGGCGACTCCCCGCCCTCGCCGCCAATCACCAACTGTTCTTCTGGTTCTGGCTCGTCGTGATCGCCGCGTTCGGCGTCACTGCGACAGCCGCCTGGCTGTGGTTCCGACGCGGCCGCACCCCGCAGCGCGCTGCGCTCCTCGCAGGTGCACTTCTCGGCCTCGGCATGCTTCCCCAGGCGCTTCAGCGCCCCGACAGCACGCACCTCGCCTGGGGCTCGTGCGTCACCATGGCGATGGTCGCCCCGCTCGTGGTGGAGCTCCTCGCGCTGCGGACCGAGCCGTGGAGCCTGTTGCGCCGCGATCTCGTGGCGGCCGCACTGATCACGGTCGTGTTCCTCGTGATCTGTCCGTTCTACACGTATCGCACGTACCTGCTGTACACACGAATCTCGGTGGGCAACAAGCCGGGTGGGTTCGAGGTGTCGCGAGACGAGCGGCGCTTCTTCTTCGGGAACGAGGCGCTCCGACAGGCGAGTCAGTCGGCGATCGACGATCTCGAACGGCTCAGTACTCCCGGCCAACGCTTGCTCGTCGGACCCGCTGATCTCAGCCGCACGATCTACAGCGACGTGGCCTTCTACTTCATGTTCCCCGAGCTCACGCCCGCCACCTTCTACATCGAGATGGATCCGGGTCTTGCCGACCGAGAGGGCTCCAGCTTGGCGAGCGACGTCGAGTCGGCCGACTGGGTGCTGCTCACGAACTTCTGGACAGGTTGGTTCGAGCCGAACGCATCGAGCATCTTCGGCAGTGACGCCCCGAACCAAGTGGTTGCCAACAACTTCTGCCTCGTCGGCAACTACGACAACGCGCTCGTGCTGCTCTACCAGAAGTGCGAACAGGGCGATGGCATCAGCCCGGCGGGCATCGGGATCGGCGCCGATCGGCGGGCGTCGCTCGACGCCGAGATCGCGAAGCGCAGCGGCTGATCAGTTGATCGGCAGCCGACGCCAGATCGGCCCCGGCAGGTGGCGCAGCACACTGAACACCACCCGGAGAATGCCAGGTGCCCACACGATCCGCTTCCCGCTGCGCAGTCCCTTCAGCGTCACCTCGGCGACGTGTTCGGGGGTGGTGGCGAAAGGGGCCGGATCGAGTCCCTTGGTCATCGCGGAGTGAACGAAGCCCGGCCGCACGATCAGTACGTGGGCGCCTGAACCATCGAGGGAATCACCGAGCCCCTGGGCGAATCCGTCGAGGCCGGCCTTGGTTGCGCCGTAGACGAAGTTTGCTTTGCGAACTCGCTCACCGGCAACGCTGCTGAGGATCACGAGCGAGCCGTGGCCCTGCTCGCGGAGCCGGTTGGCAGCAACGATCGAGGCCGACACCGCGCCCGTGAAGTTGACGTGCGCGAGCTGCACGGCCGCATCGTGGTCGCTGCCGTTGGCCGCGCCGTCACCGAGCTGGGCGAAGGCAAGGATCACGACGTCGAGATCGCCGTGCGCGCCGGTGACCTCGCGAAGAAACGTCTCGTGGCTCTCGGTGTCGGCACCGTCGAAGCGGACCACGTCGACGACGAGCCCACCGTCACGCAGCGAAGCGGCCGCCCGCTCGCCACGCTCCACGTCGCGCACGGCGAGCACAACCGTGCGGGTGACCGGCGACAGCAGGCGACGAACGATGGCAAGGCCGATGTCGCTCGTGCCACCGAGCAGCAGGATGGTCTGAGGTTGTCCGAACGCGTTGTCCATGGGTGATGGGTGATCCTTGTCAGTCGTCGGCGAGCCGGAGTCGGCGGCCGAGGTCGCTCTGCCACACACCCGTGGGATCGACGCGGCGACGCACCTCCTGCCACTCGGCGAGCCGCGGGTAGCCCCGGCGGATCGTCTCGGGCACGGTGTGCGCATCCTTGGCGAAATAGCTGCGGCCCCCGGCCTCCAGCACGAGGTCGTCGAGGCTGTGCAGCAACGTGTCGAGCCCCGGGCCACCCGCCGGCATGTCGAGCGCGAGCGTCCATCCGGGCTGCGGAAAGCTGAGGGGCGCCTCGTTGCCCGGGCCGAATCGCTTGAGCACCGCGAGAAAGCTCGCCACACCCGTCGCGCTGTACCGCTCGACGATGCGGCGCATGACATCCTCGCGATCGAACGGGACGACGAACTGGTATTGCACGAAGCCACCCGAGCCGTAGATCCGGTTCCAGTTGGCCACCATGTCGAGGGGGTGGAAGAACGAGGTGATGCCCTGCAGTTCTCCGATCCGCTGCCTCGGCGCCTTGCGGTACCACATCTCGTTGAACGCGGTGACGGTGGCGTGGTTGATCAGACCCGGCCGCGGAATGATCGGCATCGACGCCACCTGCCGCGGGTCGAACGCAAGCGGATCGGCCTGCTGTGCGGCAGGGAGCTGATCGAGCGTTGCGTGATGCCCGCGAGTGAGCACGCTCCGACCGAGGTGTCGTCCCTTCGCCACCGGGTCGATCCAGGCAACGCTGTATCGGTAGTGCTCGTCACCGTCCGTCATCGCCTGGAACAACGTGTCGAGGTCGGGAACCCGGCGTGTGTCGACTGACATCAAGCTCGTCTCGATCGGCAGCAGCCGGAGCGTCGCGTCGAGGACCACGCCCGTCAGCCCCATGCCGCCGATGGTGGCCCAGAACAGCGCCGGGTCGGAGTCGCGGCTGAGTTCGACCACGGAACCGTCGGCGAGCTGCAGCGCCATGCGGACGAGGTGGTTCCCGATCGAGCCGTCGACGTGGTGGTTCTTCCCGTGGATGTCGCTGGCGATGGCGCCGCCGACGGTGACGAACCGGGTTCCGGGCGTCACCGGCACGAAGAAGCCGCGAGGCACCAGGTGGCGGAGCAGTTCATCGATGCTCGCACCCGCGCTCACCGTCACCGTGGCGGTATCGCGATCGAGCACAGCGTCTTTCGCGCTGCCCTGCAGCATCAACACGGTGCCGCCACCGTTCTGCGCGGCGTCGCCATAACTCCGGCCCAGACCACGCACCAATGCACCGCGCGGGCCGGCCTCCTTGATCGCACCGGGCAGCTCCGCGCGGAAGACCTCGACGACGTCGGCAACCGAGGGGTTGGTACGACCCCATCCGGTCAGCGATGCGCGAGCCACGGTCGTCACGTTAGTAGGGCCACTCCGCTTCGCGACCGGTGATCCGAGCGAGGAGCGGGCCGAGCTTCACCGTGATGAGCACCTTCACCAGCAGGTTCTTCACGAACCACGGCACTTGCGCAAGCTGGCGTCCGGCATTGCTCAGACGCGCCGGGAGACCAGATGGCAGATCGGCGCGGTACTCCGTGAGCGAGCGGGCCCGACCGACGTAGCGCCATCGGCTCCCGAACATCAACTCGCGAGCGATCGCCAGGGTGACGCCGAGTGATGAGAACGAGTCGTGGATCAACAACGTGCCCCTCGGAACGACTCGGGCACCCCAGTCGCGAATATCGGCGCGCGCGGGGGCGTAGCGGTGGGCGCCATCGACGTAGAGCACCTCGACCACCCCGTCGACCTCGGCGAGCGCAGCGTCGCTGAACATCCTCAGGTGCGTCACGCGATCTGCGACACCGGCTGACGCGAGATTCGCGTTGAACCGTTCGTGGTCGTCGGCCGCCGCCGCCGCGAAGCCATCGATCTCCTGCGGTCCGCGATCGTTGCCCGCGTGCGGGTCGATCGCGATGACCCGAACACCGTCGGACGCCGCCGACGCGAGCACGATCGTGCTGCGGCCCTGGAAGCTGCCGATCTCGACGATCGACTGACCAGCCTCGGTGCGCGCCGCCGCGTCGTAGAGGCGCCGGGCCTGGTCGGGTGACATCCATCCCTGCACACCGTCCACCGAGCGCAGCACCTGTTCGAACGAACTCATGACACGTACACCCCCAGGCCGAACACGACCAACCAGATCAGGCCGAGCACCTGCAGGGTGCGGTCGGCGGCAAACACTTCTTCCGGCGCTCCGCCGTGACCTTGCTCGACGATGAGCGTGTATCGCAGGAGCGCGGTGCCCATCGGGATGATCGACAGCTCGTAGAACGGCCACGTAGCACCCGCGAGCTCTTTCGTCTCGAAGGCCCAGATGCAGTAGGTGACGAGTGCCGCGCCGCAGCTCACCGACAACACGGTTCGCAAGAACTCCGGTGAATAGTCGTCGAGCGTCGCCCGTGTCTGCGCCGACTCACCGAGTTCACGGAGCTCGGCGTACCGCTTGCCGGTCACGATGAACAGCGAGGCGAACGAGGTGGTGAGCAGGAACCAGGTGCTCATCGGCACATCGGTCGCCACCGCGCCACCGATGGCGCGCAGCACGAACCCGGCCGACACAGCCACCAGGTCGACGACCGCGATGTGCTTGAACACGGTCGTGTACGACGTGGTGACCACGACGTAGACGAACGCCACGAAGGCTGCCTCCGGCCGCGGCACAGCCGCGAGCGCGATCCCACCGACGAGCAAGACCGTCCCGATGACCCGGGCTGCGCCGATCGGGAGGTCGCCGCTCGCGATCGGCCGGAACTGCTTGCGCGGGTGGAGGCGATCCTGTTCGACGTCGCGGATGTCGTTCCAGTAGTAGGTGCCGCTGCTCACCATGCAGAAAGCAACGAACATCACCACGGCACGCCACAGGTACGCGCCATCGGTGAGAAAGCCACCCGCGCCCGGCGCAGCGAACACGAGGACGTTCTTCACCCACTGCTTCGGGCGTGCTTCGGCGAGTGCGGCGCTCGGCAGGCTGCGACTCAACTTGCGATCACCTCCGGCACGGGCTGCACGGTAGTCCCCTGCACCCACACCGGATGGTGAGCCTCCGCGAGCATCTCGCGGTCGCCGCGGCTGTCACCGTATGCCCACAGCGTCGAACGTCCGAGCCCGGCCTGCCACATCCACCCCGAGAGCCGGATCCACTTCTCCTCGGCTCGGCAGTTCGGCCCGTGGAGCCGATCGCCGTACCGCCCACCCACCGATGCGACGTCGGTACACAACACCGCGTCGACACCGAGGCGCTCGCCGAGCGGCGCAAGATACGACCGCAGCGATGCCGATACGAGCACGGTGTGGTGCCCCTCGCGCTGATGCCACCGCAGACGCTCGAGCACATCGCTGCGGAGCCCGAACGCGGCGACCTCAGCGGCGAACGCTCGGCCGAGCGCATCGATCTCGTCGACCCGACGCGTGCGGTAGACGCCACCGACGACGATCTCCTTGACAGCATCTCGGTCACGCCGGGCCGCCGCCACGACAGAGGCAAACGGCCGTCGCACGATCGACCATGCGATGCGCCGGCGCCCGCCAACGCGTTCGAGAAACGGTCGGACGCAGTCGCGCATGGTGAGGGTGCCGTCGACGTCGAACGCCGCGACCACCGGCGGGGCCGCGGTCATGCGAGCCCGTCCAGCATGTCCCAGTAGGCCGGCCAACTCTTCGACACCACGCCCGGGTCGGCCACCTCGATGCCGTCGACCACGAGACCGAGCAGGGCGAGCGCCATCGCGAGACGGTGGTCGTGGTACGTGGCGAAGCGCGTCGCATGCGGCATCCCGGGATGGATGCGAAGCCCGTCGTCCATCTCCTCCGCACGAATCCCGGCGCGGTGGAGCTCGGCGCACAGGTCGCCGATCCGGTCGCTCTCCTTGCCCCGGATGAAGCCGACCCCTCGAATCGTGGTCGGTGTATGGGCGACCACCGCCACCACCGCGAGGGTGGGCACGAGATCGGACAGGTCGACCATGTCGATGTCGAGCCCGCGTAACGGACCCTCCCGGGTCACGGTCGTGCCTGCGGTGGAGCTCGTGACCTCGCAGCCCATCTCACCGAGCACGTCCGCGAAACGCGCGTCTCCCTGCAGCGAGGTGCGCGTGAGACCCGGCACGTGCACAGTCCCACCTGCGATGGCGGCAGCAGCGAGCGGGTAGCTGGCCGAGCTCGCGTCCGGCTCGACCACGAAGTGGGTCGCCACGTACCGGCCCGGAGGAACGACCACGACATCGTCGCTGATCTCGACGCCGTCCAGGCCGAACGCCGCCATCACGGCGGCGGTGATGCCCAGGTACGAACGCGACACCAGTGGCGTGGTCACTTCGATCCGGAGGCCACCATCGAGATACGGCGCGATGAGCATCAATGCCGTCACGTACTGACTGCTCACATCGCCGCGGATGCGAATCGTGCCGCCCGTGCGAACCGGTCCGGTCACCGTGACGGGCAGATGCCCCCACGCCCCGCCAGGCTCGACCGTCGCCCCGAGCGACACGAGGGCATCGTGGAGCGGTGTCATCGGACGGCTCCGCAGCGGGGGCAGCCCGTCCACCGTGATCGGCACGTGAGCGAGAGCCGCGAGTGCGGTGACGAATCGGGAGGTCGTGCCCGCCAGGCGAGTCGGCAACGTCACCTGCGCCGCCCCCGTCGCCGGCGCGGTCATCACGGGCGCGCCTGCGGTGCCGTCGATCGCGACGCGGTCATCGCCCACCTCGACGCTCGGCGCACCGAGCAGCGCAAGGCAATCGAGCATGGCGGCGGTGTCATCACCTGGCGCCACGCCGTCGAGTCGCGACGTCCCGTCGGCGAGCGCGGCGCAGATGAGCGCGCGGTTGGCAACGCTCTTCGAGCCAGGCACCACCACCACTGCCGACAGCGGACCATCGGTGACGGCAACGCGATGCACCTCGACCATGTCGCTCATTCGAGTCGCCGCAGCGCGGGTCGGTACCCGCGGGCGAGGAGTCCGCCCCGGTACAGCTCTGCGGTGGCGGCATCGACGAGCACCACTGCCACGCCCCGCCCCTCGAGGCTGTGCACCACCTCGAAGTCCGCGATGTTGACGCCGATCTCAGCGGCCAGGGTGAAGATCTCGGCCGCCGCACCCGGACGGTCGGGGATCGGGATGCGCAGCTCGGACAGCTCACTCGGCAGGTTCACCCGCATCGGGAGGTTGGTGCGGGCCTCCCGGGCACGCTGCAACCGCGACAGCAGCGCCGGCCGGTCGTCGTCGGCAACGATGCCGCGCATCTCCGACAACCCGGCGATCAGACCATCGAGCGCCGACAGGATCGCCGTGCGGTTCTCAGCACAGATGTCGAGCCAGATCGCTGGATGACCCGATGCGATACGAGTCATGTCGCGGAAGCCACCGGCCGCGAGTCGCAGGAGTGCGACATGCTCCTCCGCACGTTCGGTGGCGAGACCCATCAGAGTTGCGGCGGTGAGGTGCGGGACATGGCTTACGACGGCCACCACCTGGTCGTGCCGGTCGGGGGACAGCGCCACCACGTCGGCACCGAGCTCGGACACCACGGAGGCCACGGCCGCGAACGTGTCGTCAGCGGTGATCGCGGTCGGGGTGAGCACCCACACCGCACCCTCGAACATCGCGCCGTCGGCACCATCGATGCCGTCCATCTCGCTCCCCGCCATCGGGTGGCCACCCACGAATCGTGGGTCGTCGATGCTGGCCACCACGCCCGCCTTCACGCTGCCGACGTCGGTGACGAGGCCTGCCGTGTCGGCGAGCGCACGCTGCACCGCATCGGGTGTCACGAGCACCGGGGTCGCCACGAACGTGATGTCGGCGGTCGGGTCGAGACCGCCAGCGTGGATGATGCCACGCTCGATCGCGAGCGCCACGCGTGACGGATCGAGATCATCGCCGGTCACCGTCCAGCCGCGTTCCACCAGCGCCAGGCCGATCGAGCCGCCGATGAGGCCGAGCCCGACGATGTTGGCTCGCCGAGTCTCCGGGCCGTTCGTCACGGGGTTCGAATCTATCGGTCGCCTTGCGCGCCGACGGCTTCGGTGAGGGCCACCAGCTCGCTCGGCTCCAGCACCCGCCACTGGCCAGGGCGCAGCGAGCGGTCGTGGAGCGTGCCGATCCGGACGCGCACCAGACGCACGACGGGATGCCCGATCGCCTCGCACATCCGACGGACCTGGCGATTGCGACCCTCATGGATCGTGAGCCGCAGCACGCCGGGCGACGGCTGCGACACCGTGGCAGGTGCCGTCATCCCATCCTCCAACTCGATGCCCTCCCGCAGCGCACGCACCTTGCCCTGCGCCACGGCACCGCCGTCGACCTCGGCGAGATACTCCTTCTCGACGCCGTGGCTCGGATGGGTCAGACGTTGGGCGAGCGGACCATCGTTGGTGAGCAACAGCAGCCCCTCGGTATCGGCATCGAGGCGGCCGACGGGGTACACCCGCGGGTCGTCGGGCACCAGTTCGGTCACAGTCGGCCGGCCCTGCGGGTCGTGGGCGGTCGTGATCACCCCCACGGGCTTGTTGAGCAGGTAGTAGACGAGTCCGGCGCGCACACCGATCGGCACACCATCCACTTCGACGGTGTCGGCATCCGTGTCGACGCGTCGGCCGAGTGCAGCAACCTCACCGTTCACGGTGACCCGACCCGACGCGATCAGGTCTTCACACACACGGCGGCTTCCCCATCCGCACGCCGACAACACCTTCTGCAAACGCTCACCTTGCGGCAACGCGGCCGAGGCTGCGGCGAGCTGTTCCCACAGCGGCGGCTCGGCAGCGTCGCGATCGTTGCTGCGGCGACTCACGAGGCGGGCGCCGGCGGCGCGTCGGGCACCACCAGTTCCACGCGCAGACCGTGCTCGAGGGCTTCCACCACGTCGGCGCCGGGGACGAATTCGGCAATCGGCGGCAGATCGGCAAGCGACGCGAGCCCGAGCTTGTCGAGGAACGCCGCCGTCGTGCCAAACAGGATGGCCTGCCCGGGCCCGTGATCGCGTGCGACCTCGGTGACGTACCCGCGTGCCTGCAACGTTCGCAGCACCCCGTCGGGATCCACGCCGCGGATCGACGCGACCTGCGCCCGCGAGATCGGTTGCTTGTACGCCACGATGGCCAGCGTCTCGAGCGCGGCGGCACTCATCCGGGCGCGCTGGCCGTCGAGCAGGAAACGCTCGACGTACGGCGCGAGGTCACCCCGCGTCTGGTAGCGGTAGCCGCCAGCGACCTTCACCAGCTCGAAGCCGTGGCCGGCCTCGTCGTAACTCGACGCGAGTTCGCGGCACAGATCGTCGATGACGTGGGTCGGTACCTCGAGGAGTTGGGCGAGCAGATCGGTGGGCACGGGTTCCACCGCCACCATCACGATCGCCTCGATCGCGCGCACCGTGTCTGCGTCGGGAACACCCGGCACGGAGAGCCGCTGGTCGTCGTTCACGTCGTTCATCCCTCGTAGTCGTCGATCGCCATCGCGGCGAGGCGATCGGAGTCGAACCCACCCCACACGATCTCGATGTCGCCGAACCGCTCGGGTTGGTCGAGTTCGACGGCACCCTGCTTGAACAGCTCGAGCAGCGCCAGGAACCGCACGATCACGTCGAGACGCTCCACCAGCCCGTTGGTGAGACGTCGGAACGAGATGCGGCCGACACGCGGCAGCTCGTCGAGCAGTTCATCGAGTGCATCGGCGACGCTGGCGCGGACCGGGGCGACGTGGAACAGGTCGATGCGCGGCACCACCTTCGGGGTGAGCGCACGAACGAACGCAGCCTGGATCCGCTTCGCAGTGACCCCCTCCATCAGGTCGGGGACGAGCTCGGCGAACCGGTCGTCGGGACCGCTCTGACGTGGGAAGGAGCGATCCGCGTCGTCGGCGAACCGAGCGAACACCGCCGCCACGTCCTTGAACGTCTTGCACTCCAGCAGGCGGGCGAGCAGCAGGTCGCGTTCCTCCCACAGCGCCAGTTCGTCGTCGAGGTCGACGTCGTCCCGGCCGGGCAGCAATCGCCGAGCCTTCAACTCGACCAGGGTCGACGCGATCATGAGGAACTCCGTCGCCACGTCGAGATCGAGGCCCTGCATCTGCTCGACCTCGTGCATGTAAGCGTCGACGATCCGGGCGAGCGACACCTCGTAGATGTCGACCTGCTCCTTGAGGATCAGGTGGAGCAGCAGATCGAAGGGTCCCTCGTACACCGGGGTGGCCACGCCGAACGACATGGCTCCAAACTAGCCCCCGGCACCACCTGCTCACTGGGTAGCGTCATCGGCCGTGACCCGAGTCCTGTCCTGCATCCAACCGACCGGCGACGTCCACCTCGGCAACTATCTGGGTGCGTTGCGGAACTGGGTGAGCGGTCAGCACGAGTGCGATGCCTTCCACGGCATCGTCGATCTGCACGCCCTCACCGTCACCGACGAGCCGGGTGTCGTGGGCGACGCGACGCTCACGCTGTCGGCGGTGTTGTTCGCCGTCGGACTCGATCCCGAGGTCGCCACCGTGTTCGTGCAGAGCCATGTCCCCGAGCACGCCCAACTCGGCTGGGTGATGGAGTGCACGGTGTCGTTCGGTGAGTTGTCACGGATGACGCAGTTCAAGGACAAGACTGCAAAGCGCGAGGGGCAGTTCATCTCGGCCGGCCTGTTCACCTATCCGGCGTTGCAGGCTGCCGACATCGTGCTCTACGACGCCGACGAGGTGCCCGTCGGCGAAGATCAGCGCCAGCACATCGAGATCACCCGCGACATCGCCATCCGCTTCAACGGCAGGTTCGGCGAGACGTTCGTGGTGCCCAAGGCGGTCACCCCGAAGGCCGGGGCGAGGGTGATGGACCTGCAAGACCCCACGTCGAAGATGTCGAAGTCGGCGAACTCCGACGCCGGGCTGGTCAACATCCTCGACGAACCCGCAGTCATCGCGAAGAAGTTCAAGCGCGCCGTCACCGACAGCGATTCGACCGTCCGCTTCGACCGGGAGGCCAAGCCCGGCGTGTCGAACCTGCTCGAGATCCTCTCGGCCTGCACCGGCGAGACACCGCTCGAGCTCGCCGACCGCTACACGCAGTACGGCCCGCTCAAGTCCGACACCGGCGATGCCGTGATCGCTGTCCTCGAGCCGATCCAGCGCCGCTACCGCGAGCTCATCGACGATCGGGGCGAACTCGCCCGCCTCCTCCACATCGGCGCCGACAAGGCGGG
>JBMOFX010000036.1:0-15493 GCA_049318665.1 Ilumatobacteraceae bacterium
AAGGCTCGCCACGTCTACTGGCTCAACCCGGAGCCGCGCAGCTACTGGAACACCGGCGACTCAATCGTCGGCGAGTACGGCACCCACACCGACGGCGTCTACGAGGTGCGCAACCTGCGCCAGCTCGAGGCGTTCGTCGAGAAGCTCGCCTGATCAGGCGCCGAGCGCCTCGTCGAGCAGCGCCGTCTCGGTAGGTCCGAGCGGTATCTCGGCCACTGCGGCCAGGCCGCGATCACTCATCTTGCGGGCGGTCTTGCGCAGTGCCTCGAGCAACGTCGCTCGTTCGAGCACCGTGGCCACGTCGGCCAGCTGGGTCTCGATGAATACCAGGCACGCGGCGTCCTCCACGGCCTGGGAGCCGACATCAGTGGCCAGGTTGTCGCGTCGCACCAGGGCCTGCACTCGCTCGACGAACTCGCGGTCGTATCCGATCTCGTCGAGGAGCACGCCCACGTCGTGTGCGTGGCGAAGCTTCTGGTCTCGCTTCCACCGGTGGTAGCCCGCTCGACCTACCTCGTACGACGAGCGCGGGACTTCCCAGCGGCGGAGGTGATGGGCGCGGGCGGCGATCAGCAGTGCTTCGTCCGGTTCGGCCAGCGGATGGTGCGACGGATCGAGGCGCTCGATCCACTCCGCTGCGAGCCGACCGTGTGCCAACGCGAGGGGGACGAGTTCGCCGCGCACCCGAGTGATCGTGGGATCCGCCGCGTTGGCGGCATCGATGACGGTGATGGCGGCGGCGTACCGCTCGCTCAGACGGCGCACTCGGAATCGCCAACCTCGCCGGAGAACGGCCCGGTCTCGTCGTAGTCGCTGTAGAAGTCGGGCGCGTCGTCGTACGCCGGGAAGACGTCGAGGTCCTTGAGGGTGTCGCCGATCACCTTCGCGCCACCAGCCCGATCGAGCCAGCCGCGGAACGTCTCGCCTGCGTTGCGCTCGCCGGCGAACTGGCGCACCACGCGCACGACCGCCTGCGGTGCGGCCTTCGCCGGGAGCCGCGTCGCCTTCTCGCCGAAGTAGATCTGCTCCTGGCCGACGTAGCCGCCGAGCAGCATCTGGTAGCCGGGGGCCGCGCGGCCGTGCGCTCGGCGCTCGGCGCCGAAGAAACCGATGTCGGAGGCATGGTGTTGGCCGCAGCTGTTGGTGCAGCCCGAGATGTTGATGCGGATGCCACCAACTTCAGCGAGACCCTCTTCCTCCAGCGCCGCACCGATCGCCTTGGCGAGGCCACGAGACTGGGTGACCGCGATGTTGCAGGTGTCGGCACCAGGGCACGCCACCACGTCGCGGGCGAGCTCTGCCCCCGGCCGAGCCATCTGGATCGACTCGAGGCGGGCGAACAGGGTGGGGAGTTGTGCTTCGGTGAGGCCGCGGAACACCACGTTCTGGCGGTTGCTGAGGCGCACGTCGGCACCGAGCTCGCGCTGGATGGCGGCGAGCGAACGGAACTGTGACGACGTGATGTCACCGAGCTCGGCGTACGCAACGGCGGAGACACTGCCATTGGCTGTGCCGCGCACGACGCTCGTAGCGACCCAGCGCTCGTAGGGGTCGCGGGGCGTGAGGGCCACAGCCACGCCCTGCCCGACCGCAGTGGCGTCGACGGTGGTGCTGCGACCCGCCGGTGCGTCGCCTGCCTTCACGACGATCTCGGGGATGCCACCCGGCCACGACGACGATGCCGGCAGCGTGTGCCGGATCTTGAGCACGCGGCGACGGAGTTCGTCGATGCCAAGTTGGTCGACGACCCACTTGAGTCGAGCGCGCAGCTTGTTGTCGCGGTTGCCGGTCTGTTCGAACACCCGGAGCACGGCTTCGATGGTGGGCAGCAGGTCTTCGCGCGAGGTGAACTCTTCGAGCGCGAGTGCCGGGTGCGGAGTGGCGCCGAGGCCACCGGCGATGTAGACGCGGAAGCCGTTCTCCACTGAACCGTCGTCGAGCGTGCGGCTCGCGGCGATGACGCCGACGTCGTTGAACATTGCTTGGCCGCAGTCGGTGCTGCAGCCGGAGAAGTTGATCTTGAACTTGCGCGGCAGCCGCTGGCCGAGCGGGTTGCGCACGAAGTGTTCGAACGCCGCCTCGGCCCATGGGGTGACGTCGAGGAACTCGTGTGGGCAGGCACCGGCGAGGTGACAGGCCATCACGTTGCGGACGGTGTCGCCGCAGGCCTCGCGGCTGGTGAGCCCCACCTGTGCGAGCTCGCGCATCAGGTCGGGGACCCGCGTCAGCTCAACGAAGTGGAACTGGATGTTCTGCCGGGTGGTGATGTGACCCCAGCCCCGGGAGTACTCGTCGCTGAGGCGACCCATCAGGTCAAGCTGCTCGGGGGTGATCGTGCCGGCGGGCAACTTGATGCGCACCATCTGACTGGTGCCGCCCTGGCGCTGGCCGTAGATGCCGTTGTTGAGGCGCATCACACGGAAGACGTCTTCGGGGATCTCGCCCGCGAGGTATTGGGCGACGGCACGTTCGAAGCGCTCGATGTCGCGGTGCTGCTCCTCGATGAGGTCTCGTGCGGGTGGCACGACAGGTGCGATGCCCATGGGAGCCTCCTGGTGATCTGCTCGGTGAAAGGTGATCGGCTGGGTCGACTTTACACGGGAGTGAACTCTCGGCCACCTTCAATCGCCCGGTGCTTCGCCCACTTCGCGCAAGGCATCACGGATCGCGAGCCGCAGGCGGCGGGCATGTGCCGGGCTGAGGTGAGCGACGAGGCCCTCGCCGGGCGCGCCGACGAGCTCGACGGTCAACACGACCCGGGGCTCGGCGTCGTCGTAGTCGTCGCTGATCGCCACCGCCCACGAGAGTTGCTGGGCATCGTCGGCCCCCGGCGGGAGGTCATCCGGCTGGAACGGTTGGTCATCGATCGAGCGGCGCATCGTGCCAGCGTGGCAGACGGTGGCGTTCGTCTCGCGCTCAGGTGCGCTGGTAGTTCGGTGCTTCCTTGGTGATGGTCACGTCGTGCGGGTGGCTTTCCTCGCGACCCGCAGTGGTGACCTTCATGAATCGCGAGCCGGTGCGGAGCTGTTCGAGGGTGCCGGCGCCGGCGTAGCCCATCCCGCTGCGCAGCCCGCCCACCAACTGGTATGCGACGTCGGCCAGCGTGCCGGCGTACGGCACGCGACCCTCGATGCCTTCCGGGACGAGTTTGCGCGTCGCCGCGCCGACGGCGCTGCTCTCGGATTGGCCGGTCGCATAGCGGTCGGCACCGAGGCCCTGCATCGCCCCGAGTGACCCCATCCCGCGGTAGGTCTTGTACCGCCGGCCCTCCATCAGCTCCTGCTCGCCCGGGCTCTCGTCGGTGCCGGCGAGGAGCGAGCCGAGCATCACGGTTTCGGCACCGGCGGCGATCGCCTTCACCACGTCGCCGGAGTACGTGATGCCGCCGTCGGCGATGACGGGGATACCCAGTTGCCGGGCACGCCGGGTCGTGAACCAGATCGCGGACAGTTGTGGCATCCCTGCGCCGCTGATGACGCGGGTGGTGCAGATGGAACCGGCACCCACCCCGACCTTGACGGCGTCGGCGCCCGCTGCGTGGAGCGCCTCGACGCCTTCCTCGGTGACGACGTTGCCGGCGACCACCGGCAGGCTCGGCCAGTTCGACTTGATCCGCTCGATCGCCTTCACGACACCGGCGGAATGGCCGTGGGCCGTATCGATCGCAATCGCGTCGACGTCCATCGACCACAACGCCTCGACGCGCTCCTCCAGATCGGCGCCGACGCCGACGGCCGCAGCACAGCGCAACCGCCCCGCCGAGTCGCGTGTGGCACGGGGGTGCTCTTGGCGCTTCTGGATGTCCTTCACGGTGATCAGTCCACGCAGGAAGCCGTCGGCATCGACCAGTGGCAGCTTCTCGATGCGGTGCCGCTGCAACACCACCTTGGCTTCTTCGAGCGTGGTGCCGACGTCGGCGGTGACGAGTCCGTCGGCGGTCATGAACTCGCGCACGGGGCGGTCGTAGTCGGCCGCCTCGCAGAAGCGGATGTCGCGGTTGGTGAGGATCCCGACGAGCCGCCCGTTGTCGTCGACGATCGGCATGCCGCTGAAGCGGAACCGGCGCATCAGTGTCTCTGCGTCGTGGAGCGTGGCAGTGGCCGACAGCGTGACGGGATCGGTGATCATCCCGTTCTGGCTGCGCTTCACCTTCTGTACCTCGGCCGCCTGTTCGCCGATCGTGAGGTTGCGATGGATCACGCCGATGCCGCCTTCGCGAGCGACCGCGATCGCCATCTTCGCCTCGGTGACCTTGTCCATCGCCGCCGACACGAGCGGGATCGACAGCTCGATGTCGCCAGCGAAGCGGGCCGTGGTGTCGACCATGTCGGGCAGCACGTTGCTATAGCCGGGGACGATCACGACGTCGTCGAAGGTGAGCGCCTCGAAACGGTCGAAGAGGTGGTCGTTGCTCATGCGTGAAAGACCTCCGAAAAGTAGAGTACACCGCCTGTGACTCGCCTCATCTACGTTCGCCATGGAGAATCCAACACGACGGTGGCGCGGGTGATCGGTGGCCCACGGACCTGTAGCGGGCTGTCGCCCCTCGGGGTCGAACAGGCGAAACGGTTGCGCGACCGCTGGACCTCCGCACCGGAATTCGAACCGGATGTAGTGATCGCGAGCCACTTCCCGCGGGCGCACGAGACAGCGCGCATCGTTGCTGAAGCATTCGGCGACACCGAGCTTGCGATCGATGCGGGCTTCGGTGAGCACGACCCGGGCCCCGACTGCGACGGCATGACGATGGATGCCTTCGTCGAGCGGTACGGCAGCAGCGCATGGGAGGACGACCCCTTCGGCGTCACATTCCCGGGGGGTGAGACGCTTGCCGCGTTCCACTACCGCGTTGGCGCCGCGCTCCGCCGCCTCATCGACGAACGCAACGGGCAGACGATCGTGGTGGTGTGCCACGGCGGCGTGATCGACGCAGTGCTGCGCCAGGCGTTGAAGACCGCACCAACCGGTGTGTTCACCCTCAACACGCTCAACACATCGATCACCGAGCTCCGTCTCGTTGCGTCGAACAAGTGGCTGATGCGGCGCTACGGCGATTCGGCGCACCTCGCCGGGCTCCCTGCGTCGACCAACGCCTGACGCGCCGACCCCGCTCGCGATCAGGTGCCGGGCAGTTCCTTGCCTGCGAGGTCCTTGCCGAGCATCACCAGCACGGTCGCGTCACCCAAGGTCTCGTTGGCACCGGTGACCGGCGCCGGTGTCGGGAGGCGTTCGATCGACACACCACCGAGCACCCGTGACACCGATTCGGCCACCTCGTTTGTCGTGTCGACGGCGTAGATCTTGGTGACCTCGATGAACGAGTCGTACAGCACCCCGTTGGTCGGATCCCGCATGTCGAAGCCGAGCGCCGCCAGTTGGTCGGTGAGTTGGCGGCCAATACCGGGAGCGCCCGACGAGTTGGCGACCATCACGGCCGCGCCCGCGGTCACGAGTGGGATGGTGGTCGTCGTTGTCGAGGTGGTGGTGGTCGTCGATGTCGTCGTGCTCGACGTGGTGGTGGCGGGCAGCGTGGTGGTTGTGGTGGTGACGGTCGTGGTGGCGGGGGTCCCGCCGTCGCCCGAGCATGACATCAGGGCGCCCGCAGCGAGCAGCACTGCACAGAGCACCGCACCGAGCGCGGGGAGGTTGGTGATGCGACGGGACACGATCCCGACAGCCTGGCCAGTGCGGCGGCCCGTGACAAGTCACCGCGAGCACGATGGGCGCGTTCGTACACTCGGCGCATGGCCAACCCACATCGGACGACAGCGGTCCGGCGCGTGGTCGTGATCGGCGCCGGATCGGCGGGTGCCGTGCTCGCGGCGCGACTGAGCGAGCGTTCCGATCACCATGTGACGCTGCTCGAAGCCGGGCCCGCTCCGCGGGTCGCCGACATGCCGGCGGCGATCAGTGGACCGTCGTTCGTCGATGCGAAATCGCTGCCCGATCGTCACTGGCCGACGCTGCTTGCGCGTCGCGCGGCGGGCCAGGCGCTCGATGTCTACACGCGTGGTCGCGGCGTCGGCGGATCGTCGGCCATCAACGCGATGGTGGCGCTCCCTGGCCACCCGGACGACTACGACGAGTGGGCCCGTTTGCACGGTTGCGAGGGCTGGGCGTGGTCCGACGTCGCTCCGTGGTTCGAGCGTACGGAGCTGGTGCTGCATCGGGCGCCGCGTGAGGAGTGGGGGCCGCTCAATCGAGCGCTCGGGATCGCGGTGCCTGCGAGTGCTGCGGGGGTCCTGCTCACGCGCGACCTGGCCGGGCGTCGTATCTCTGTCGATGACGCGTACCTCGAGCCGGCGCGTGACCGACCGAACCTCGTCGTGCGCGGCGACGCGTTGGTCGACCGGATCATGTTCCGTGATCGTGTCGCCGTGGGCGTTCGCTTGGCCGACGGGGAGATCGTCGATGCCGACCTTGTGGTGCTGAGCGCCGGGGCGATCCATTCGCCCGTGGTGCTCCTCCGATCCGGTGTCGATACGCCCAGGGTGGGGGAGAACCTCCACGATCATCCGGCGTTCCCGTTCGCGATCGTCCTCGATCAGCCGGCACCTCCAGGGTCGCTCGGCGTCGCGACCGTCGCTGCGCTGTCGTCGGGAGCGGAGCCCGATGATCTGCAACTGCTCGCGGTCGATGGTGTCGAGCCGTCGATGCCGTCGCTCGGCGTGGTGCTCGTCGCCTTGATGCGATCGCGCTCGCGGGGTCGGGTGAGCCTGGTCTCCGAGGACCCGATCGTCGACCCAGAGATCGACTTCGCGATGCTGAGCGACGATCGCGACTGGGCGCCGTTGCGACGTGGGATCGAGCTTGCCGAGGAGATCCTCGACCACGACGCGTTCCGATCGATCGGCACACGCGTGCCGGCTGCCACCGACCTCGACTCCGTGCGCGCGACCCTCGGTGACTACGTGCATGCGGTGGGCACGTGCGCGATGGGGCGCGTGGTCGACACCCAGTGCCGACTCATCGGGTACGAGGGCGTGGTGGTGTGCGACGCCTCGGTGATGCCGGAGGCGCCCCGGGCGAACACCCACTGGCCGACGGTGATGATCGCCGAGCGGATCGCCGCGTCGGCTTAGGCGGCGAGGTCGATGAGTTCCTGCATCGACTCGTGCAGGAGATCGACCATCATCCACAGATCGGGCACCAGTTCGCGACACGCGATGAAGCCGAAGTCGAGATTGCCGTTGTAGCTCTGCACCGTCATGTTGAGGCCCTGACCGTCGATCAGCGCGCTGACGGGATAGAAGTGCTGGAGCTGCGCGCCGGCGGAGTACAGCGGGGCGCTGGGGCCGGGCACGTTCGAGATCACCAGGTTGAACGGCGGGTTCATCCGATCGGCGATGCGGAGCCGGCTGTACATCCGCATCGCGCGAGCCGCGATGGCGGGTGGCGCGAACTGCGTGAAGTCCTGCAATGCCTCGGCCGGAATCGCGGCGAAGCTCTCCTTTGCGGCGTTCATGCTCTCCTGCACGCGACGCAGCCGCTGCAGCGGGTCGGGCTCGTTGGTGGCGAGATCGGCGAGGAGCGCCGACACTCGGTTCTGGTACGCGTCGTCCTCCGAACCACTGCGCACGCTCACCGGCACCATCGCGATGAGGCTCTCCGCAGGCAGCGCATCGTGCTTGATGAGATAGCGCCGGAGGGTGCCGCTGCACACCGCCATCACCACGTCGTTGAACGTGCAGCCGAACGCGCGTCGCACCGCCTTCGCGTCGTCGAGCGACACGGTGGTGTAGGCAAACCGTCGATGGGGTGAGATCGGACGGTTGAAGGGGGTGCGTGGTGCGGGCGTCGGGGGGAGAGCCGGTGCCTTGTCGTGGTCGTGCCCGTACTGCGCTCGGAGGCGATGACGCATCATCGATCCGACCGGCCCGGGCATTGGCTGGGCGACGAGATCCGCTAGGGCGCGCAGCCCTCCCGAGTCGGTGGCCGCGGCCAGTTCGCGCATCGTGCGCACGCTCAGTCGGACGAACTTCTCTGGACGCAGGAGGTACTGGCGGGCGGTGATGCGGAGCAGCTCTTCGTCGGTCGGCATCTCATCGGGTGTCCACGGTGCAGGCTCGCCTGTGGGCCGGTAGTTGGGGTCGGTGTCGAGGATCGCGCTGAGCATCTGCGCGCCAGCGGCGCCGTCGATCGCCGCGTGATGGACCTTCGTGAGCTGCGCGATGAGGCGGCCGTTGTCGACACCTTCGATGACATAGAGCTCCCACAGTGGGCGACCACGGTCGAGGGGTCGCGCGACGATGCGACTCACGACCTCGGCGAGCTGTTCCGCAGTCCCGGGCGGCGGCACTGCGTGGTGGCGCACGTGGAAGTCGATGTCGAAGTTGGGGTCTTCGATCCAGTAGGGCAGGTCGAGACCGAGTGGCACCTCCACGAGCCGGCGTCGAAACGGGGCGAGCTGATCGATCCGCTCGAGGATGATCCGCTTGGTCGCCTCGAGCCCCGCCCCGCCGGCGACGCCCGTCGGGTCGTAGAGGTTGAGCGACGAGACGTGCCCGAACGTGGCGGGCGTCTCCATGTTCAGGAAACTGACGTCGATTCCGCTCAGCTGCTTCATCAGCGGGCGTGCATTTCGAGCGGGAAGATCGTCGGCCAGTCGGCCGCTTCGGCGAGCAGCGCGTCGCGTTCCGCGGGTGTCAGCGGTTCGTAGGCCTCGGCGGCGGCGAGCACCAACGGCAAGAGCGTCGTGTCGCCGGGGGTACAGCAGGCGACGACGCCGGGCGTGGAGAGCGTGAACCGAACGCCCTGCGTGATGTGGTCTTGGTCGTGCCAGGGGTCGTACCAGGTGTCGGCGTTCTTCTCCTGCTCGCCCCACGGCCGGTGCGCACCCACCTTGATCGCCATCACCGCGACGTCGCGGCGCGAGCACTCGTTGAGGAGGGCGGCCAGGTCGCGGGCGTACTGGTCGATCGCGAGCGCACCCGCGTACACGGGCAGCATCACCGTGTCGAGGTCGAAACGCTTGACAGCTTGGAGTTGTGCGGCAGCCGTGGTGAGGTCGTGGCCGGTGATCCCGACGTGTCGAACGAGTCCTTCGTCGCGTGCTCGCAGGATCGCCTCGAACGCATCCGTCCGCGTCTCGAGGTCGTCGAGGCTCGTGACCCCGTGCGCCTGGTAGAGGTCGAACCACTCGCACCCGAGTCGCTCCAGTGACGTCTCGAGCTGCGCACGCACACCATCGCGGTTCTTGCGGCCGGTCTTCTCCGCAACGAACAGGCGATGCCGATTGGCCGCGATCAATGGACCGGCGACGATCTCGGCGTTGCCGTACGAGGGCGCGATGTCGACGTGGTTGACACCGGCGTCGAGGGCGAGTTGGAACGCCTCGGCCGTCGTATCGGGATCGGTGCGTCCGAACATCGCGCCACCGAGGATCGCAACAGAGGACTGGTGGCCGGTGCGGCCGAGGCGACGCGTCGGGAGGGTCATGGCTGGACTCTACGCCCCTCACACCAGGTGCTCGATCGCCCGGTCCGTGGGATACTCGGCGCATGCCGCAGGCCTACTCCCTCGGTCTCCACGAACTCGGAGACAACTGCTTCGCCTACCTACAACCGGATGGGAGTTGGGGGTGGAGCAACGCCGGCCTGGTGGTCGGCGACGGCGCGTCGCTGCTGGTCGACACCCTGTTCGACCTGGTGCTCACCGAGCGGATGCTCGATGCGATGCGGCCGGTCACCCGGACCGCGCCGATCGCAACGCTCGTCAACACACACGCCAACGGCGACCACTGCTACGGCAATCAGTTGGTCGACCACGCCGAGATCATCGCGAGTGCGGCAACCGCGCACGAGATGACCGAGGTGCCGCCATCGATGATGGCAGCGCTCAATGCGGCGCCCGGCGAGGTGGGCGAGCTGTTCCGATCGTTCTTCGGCGACTTCCAGTTCGATGGCATCGAGCTGCGACTCCCGACGCGCACCTTCGAACGGCGTCTCGACGTGGAGGTCGGTGGTCGGTTGGTCGAGCTGATCGAGGTGGGTCCCGCACACACGGCGGGCGACACCATCGTTCACCTGCCCGACGCGCACACCGTGTTCACCGGCGACATCTTGTTCATCGGTGGCACGCCGATCGTGTGGGCGGGTCCGCTCGCGAACTGGATCGCGGCGTGCGACCTGATGCTCGGGATGGACGTCGAGGTCGTGGTACCCGGTCACGGTCCGGTCACCGACAAGGCCGGTGTCGCTCAGGTTCGCGACTACCTGTCGTTCGTCGACACCGAAGCGAGCGCACGTCAGGCCGCTGGCGTCGACGCGTTCGACGCGGCACGCGACATCGCTCGGGCCATCGGCGCACGCGAGGACTTCGGTACGTGGGGCGAGTTCGGGCGGATCGTCGTCAACGTGGAAACGGTCTACCGCAGCCTCGACCCGGCCCACACGACGCCGAACGTGGTGGAGCAGTTCCGGCGGATGGCCGAGGTCGAATCGGTGCACGGTCAGGCGTGACCGGCACCACTTGTCACGACCTGGTCATCATCGGTGACGGCCCGGCGGGTCTTGCGCTCGGGGCTGCAGCGGTCGACGAGGGGCTCGACGTCATGGTCGTCGGCGACGATCGGCCGTGGCTTGCCACGTACGGCACGTGGGCCGACGACGTACCGGGGTTCGAGCAGGCGTTCGCGGCGTCGTCGCCGATCGATGTCGTGACGCTCGATCGCCGTCGGCTCGGTCGCGCCTACGCGACGTTCGACCACTCGGCGCTGCGCCTCCTGATCGACCGTGCGCCCCGTCACCTCGGTTGGATGACCTCGGTGCAGCACCACGACGATCACGCTGCCGTCGTGCTCGCCGATGGCGACCGCGTCTGCGGCCGACTCGTCGTCGATGCCGCTGGGGCTCGCGTCCGTCCGGGTGCCGAGGTGCCGGCGCAGACGGCGTACGGGCTGGTGTTCGACCATCGTCCCGATGTCGTCGACGGCGACGCCGCGGTGCTGATGGACTGGCGATCGCCCGGCGCGCGATGGCGCGACGACCCGACGTTCCTCTACGTGATCCAGCTCGGTGGCGGTCGCTGGCTGGTGGAGGAGACGTCGCTCGCGCGGGCACGACCGATGCCGCACGACGAGCTGCGTGCGCGACTCGCCTCCCGGCTGGGTGACGACCTCACCGCGCAGGCCGAGGCGGTCGAGCTGGTCCACATTCCGATGCGCTCCGGTGTGCCCGACCGGTCGTCGCTCACGATCGGCTTCGGCGCGGCTGCGCGCTACGTCCATCCCGCCACCGGCTACTCCGTCGCGGCCTCCCTCCGTGCCGCCCCGCGCGTCGCCACCGCCGTCCGGGAGTCACTCAGCGCCAAGACGGCCACGAGTGACCCCCGGTCGCGTCATGAGCGCGTGTGGGAGGCCGTGTGGCCGTCGTCCCAACGCGACGCGCGGGCCCTGCACGACTACGGGCTCGACGCGCTGCTGCGGCTGCCGGCGGCCGATGTACAGGCGTTCTTCGACGCGTTCTTCGCGCTGCCGGAGGCGCTGTGGTCGTCGTACCTTCGCGTCGACACCGACGCGTCGACCGTCAGTCGAGTGATGACCCAGGTGTTCCGATCGGTGCCGTGGTCGGTGCGTCGTCGCTTGGCAACGGGGAGTCCGCTGCCGCTGCTCCGACTCCTTCGCTGAGTGCCTTGTCGCGATCACGCTGGTGCTGCTTGGCCGACCGTCGAACGGCCAGCACCCACCCGATCACGACACACAGCGCGAAGAACCACCACTGCAACATGTACGACAGGTGGGGGCCTTCCCCCAGCTCGGGTTCGGGCACCGGAATGATCGACGCATCCTGCGCCGGCTTTGCTGCAATCAGATCGATGTAGACCGGCTGCACCGGGGCCGGGAGTTGTTCGGTGAGGCGTGGGATGTCGATGCGTTGGATCTCGGTGAGTTGCCCGCTCGGTTCGGTGAAGCCGCCGAACGACCGCTCCTCTGACACACGGACGCGACCTTCGATCTCGATCGATCCGGCCGGAGGTGCTGGCGCCGTGGCGGCCGTCAGGTCGGGGGATGCGACAAAGCCACGGTTGACGAGCAGCGTGCTTCCGTCGGCGAGCCGGAGCGGGGTGACGAGGTTGACGCCCACCTGTCCGCCCTGCCCTCGATTGATCTCGATGAGCTGTTCGTCCGCGAGGTATTCGCCGCCCACGAGCACGTGACGCCACTCGACGTCTGCAGGGTCGACTCCTGCCGGCACCACTTGATCGAACGGCGCGGCCGGTTGGCCGGCGCGCTCGGTGACCTGTGCGTTGAAATCCTTCCGGCTCTCGAGCCGATGCAACTGCCAGAAGCCGAGGTTCACCATGAGGACGACCAGCGCGATGCACAGCAGGTGGAACGCGATCCACTTCGGCTTCAGCAGGAACCGATACATGCGCCGTTGACGGTATCTGAGGGGGAGCGGACCGCGGTCAGGCGGGCGGTCAGGCGCGGTCCCAGAGCATGCGGTGGTCGGCGGTGCCGTCGAACAGCGCCTGTGCCGGGGTGCGCCGGTCGATGTGGCCGATGAGGCCGCGGTAGACGCCGAAGCCGCAGAGTTCGCGCAGGCGCGGGGAGAAGTCGCGGACGGTGCGGAGTGGGATGCCGAGCTGCTGGTTCTCCTGTTGCCGGACCCAGCCGGCGCAATAGTTCATCGCGATGCCCATGCGGAGCTGGTCGGTGCGGTTGGCGCCGCCGCCGTGCCAGAGCGATCCGTGCCACACCAGGATGCTCCCAGCCTGCATCTCGGCACAGATGCTGTCGTAGTGCTGACCGTAGGTGGGGGAGTGATCGGCGGTGTGCGTGCCGGGGATGATCCGCGTGGCGCCGTTCGCCTCGGTGAAGTCGGTGATCGCCCACATGCTGTTCGCGGTGGTGGCAGGGTGCGGCTTCGGCAACGGCATCACTTGATCGTCGGCATGGATCGGCTGGGCGATCTCGCCGGGGCGAATGGTGATGCTCGACAGGCTGCTCACCAGACAGCCGTCACCCAGCACGTGCTCCATGAGCGGCAGCACGACGGGATGCACCGGGATCTGCTCGTAGAGCGAGCCGTGGGCGAGCAGGTTGTAGACCCGCGTGGTGGAGCGGCCTTCGAACCCGTTCGTGCCCGTGCCGATGTCGAGCTCCGACTCGAGCCGCAGCACGTCGTCGTGGATGCTCCGAGCGACGTCTGCATCGAATGCGTCGCGCACAATGGTGTAGCCGTCGCGATCCAGTTGTTCGATGTGCGCTTCGATGTCCACACGCCGACCGTAGCCTCGTGCGATCCGATCGGGCTCGGCGTGGTTCGGCGCAGTACCGTCGGGTGCGGATGAGCACCGACGCCGACCTGGTCCCCGAGTTCCTCACGCCCGCGTGGCTGACCGAGGTGCTGCAGCGGGAGGTGCGATCGTTCGAGACGAAGCGGATCGGTGACGGGCTCGTCGGAATGAACCTCCGGCTCACGCTCGACGGTGATCCGTCGCTCCCGGCCACCGTGGTCGCCAAACTGCCGTCGCCCGACCCGGCGAGTCGCGGTGCCGGCGTGGCGCTGCGCAACTACGAGCGCGAGGTGAAGTTCTACAGCCAGCTCGCCACGACGCTCGACGTGCGCGCTGCGCAGTGCCATCACGCCGAGTGGGACGAGGCGTCCGGTGACTTCGTGCTGTTGCTTGAAGATCTCGCGCCCTGCGCGCAGGGCAATCAGCTCACCGGCTGCAGCGTCGACGAGGCTCGCGCCGCGGTGTTCGAGATGGCGAAGATGCACGGTCCGCGCTGGGACGACCCGACGCTGTTCGAGTACGACTGGCTCACCCGTCGTACCGGCCCGGAGGACACCGCGCAGTTGCAGGGTTTGTGGAGTATCTTCCTGCCCGGCTTCGTGGCGACCTACTCGAAGTACCTCGACGCCGATCAGCTCGCCGTCGTGACAGCGTTCAACGACCGGCTGGCGCCCTGGATCGAGGGCCGCGACGGTCCGCTCACCGTCACCCACGGCGACTACCGCCTCGACAACTTGATGTTCGCCACGCCCGAGGGCGGCTACCCCGTCGCGGTCGTCGACTGGCAGTCGCCCGGACACGGCACCGCGACGAGCGATCTCAGTTACTTCCTCGGCGCTGGCCCACTGCCCGAGGTGCGCCGCGAGGTGGAGCGCGACATCGTCGAGGAGTACGCCCAGGCGATCGAAGGGTACGGCGTCTCCGTGGATCGGGAGTGGCTGTGGCACCACTACTGCCGCGACGCGTTCAGCGGTGTGATCATGAGCGTGATCGCGTCGCAGATCGTCGGTGAGAGCGACCGCAGCGAGGGCATGTTCGCAGCAATGGCCACTCGGCACACGAGGCACGCGCTCGACCTCGGTGCGCTGGATCTGATCTGACCCGTCGATGGAGCTGCCCGACTTCCGCATTCCCCACGCCGAGAAGATCGAGTGGATGATCGAGACGTCGGGTTGGGCGATCGAACCGGTCGGTCCGCGCACCGACGTCGACCCACCGGTGCCGGGCTACTCGTACACCATCGGCTTCCCCGCAGCGTTCTCGTTCCCTGAGGTGATCATCTTCGGCCTCACGCCGGTGGCCGCTCGCGGACTGTTCGATCTCGTCGCCCAACTGCTCGACGGTGGCACCGAGATCCCGCTCGGTACCGAGCTCGCCGGGCTGTTCGACAACGACCTGCGCTGCGTTTTCGCACCGGTCGATCTCGCGGCCCACGGCCAGCTCACCGCGACGGCGACCTCGTGGTATCGGGGTGCGCCCTACGACGTCGTGCAGCTGCTCTGGCCCGATCGCAACGGGTTCCTGCCCACGGAGGCCGGGTTCGATCAGCGGCTCCGGCTCGCGCAGCCGCTCGTCGGCACCGTCGGCTGACGAGCAACGTTCAGTCGCCGGCCGGCACCTGGCCGTACTGGTCGATGAGTTCGCTGAGCGTGAGGAACCGAAAGCCGTCGGCGAGGTACGTCTCGATCACGTCGGGCAATGCGGTGATCTCCGTGCGCCGCTGCGTGACGAGTTGGTCGTCGGGACCGGAGAGCTCGAACGCCGATCGTCCGATGCCGTCGTGGAAGATGACGATCGCGCCGTCGTGGATGTCGCGCTCGTAGCTCGTGCGAACCCCGTCGACGTCGTCGTCGGCGATGCTGGTGCCAGGGTCGCGGCTCACCGACCACAGCGCCATGTCGTGACCCATCTCGGTGGCGGCGGCGAGCAGCGCGCCGGTGACGTGGCCCTTCACCGGACGGAACCAACGCGGACGCTCGCCGCTCACCGTTGCGACCGCGTCGGCGCCACGTTCGACCGTACGGCGCACCTCGTCGGCTGACTGGATCGCGGCGCTGTAGTGGTCGAAGGTGTGGTTGGCCACCTCGTGGCCGTCGTCGATCATCCGGCGTGCGAGATCGGGATGGCGCTCGACGAGCTCACCGATGAGGAAGAACGAGGCGTGCACGTCGTACCGGCCGAGGATGTCGAGCACCTGCGCCGAGAACTGCGTCGTGGGCCCGTCGTCGAAGGTGAGGCCCAACACCTTGTCGCC
>JBMOFX010000037.1:0-15464 GCA_049318665.1 Ilumatobacteraceae bacterium
ACGGTGAACGTGGTCTCGACGAAGTGCTCGACGGCGGCCAGGTCGTTCGGGAGGTGACCGAAACGCTCGGGCAGGTCGAACAGATCGGCCAGGTGCGCAGGGAGTTCCGGGGTGACACCCGTGGCGCGACGTACCGCATCAGGGAACTTCGCCGGGTGCGCGGTGGCCAGCGTGACCACCGGATGCTCGCCACGCAGCAGCTGGGCGGCGGCCGTACCGGTGGCCGTATGCGGGTCGATGAGCATCCCGGTCGCCGCGTAGACGCGAGCGATCTCGGCAAGCGTCTGGTCGTCGTCGAACCTTGCGGCACGAAACGAACCGGTGAGGTAGCTCGCACGCTGATCGGGCTCGACCGCCAGATGTCCGGTGCTCCGAAACCGCTTGAGTTGCTCGGCGGTGAGGCCACCGTCACGGTCGTTCATCTCGAACAGCAGCCGCTCGAAGTTGGACGACACCTGGATGTCCATGCTCGGGCTGAGGGTCGGCATCACCGGGCGGGCGCTCATGTCGTTGTCGGTGATGAAGCGAGTGAGGATGTCGTTGCTGTTGGAGGCGACGATGAAGTCGGCGATGTCGGCGCCGAGGCGGCGCGCGATCCAGCCGGACAGGACGTTGCCGAAGTTGCCGGTGGGGACGCTGAACGTGACGGGCCCGCGCAGCGCCTCCGAGGCCGTGACGTAGTAGACGACCTGAGCCATGACGCGTGCCCAGTTGATCGAGTTCACCGCCGACAGCCGCATGCGTTCCCGGAAGGGCTCGTCGGCGAACATCGCCTTGACGAGGTCTTGACAATCATCGAAGGTGCCATCGACGGCGACGACCCGCACGTTGGGTGAGTCGACCGTGGTCATCTGCTTGCGCTGCACGTCGCTCGTGCGGCCGTGCGGGAACAGGATGACGATGTCGACGTTGGCGCAATCCTTCACCCCGTCGATCGCGGCTGAACCGGTGTCGCCACTCGTCGCCCCGACGATCGTGATCCGCTCGCCGCGCTGCGCGAGCACGTGATCGAAGAGCCGGCCGACGAGCTGCAGGGCGACGTCTTTGAACGCGAGGGTCGGACCGTGGAACAGCTCTTGCACCCACTGGTCGGGACCGATCTGCACGAGCGGAACGACGGCTTCGTGCCGGAACGTGGCGTAGGCCTCGTCGCACAGACGGCGGAGCGTGACCTCGTCGATGTCGGGTGCGACGAACGGGGCCATCACCTCGGCGGCGCGCTGCGCGTATGTGGCACCGGGCGTCGCGACCGACAGCGCGGGCCACTCCGTCGGCACATAGAGACCACCGTCGCTCGCCAGCCCGGCGAGCAGCACATCGGCGAACCCGAGCTCGGGCGCAGCACCGCGGGTGCTGACGAAGTGGACGGTGGACGAGCTCATTGCCCGATCACACGCAAGAGACCGCCGACGTCGATCACGACGTCGAGCTCACGGAGCTCGCGCAGCGTCGCTTGCACGGCCTTCTCCTTCGCATCGTGGGTGATGAAGACCAGGCGCGCACCCGATCCGAGGCCCACCTGCTCGGCGGCACGGATGCTCACGCCGTGACGAGCGAACACCCCGGTGACGGCGTGGAGCACGCCAGGCTCGTCGGCGACGGACAGGCTGAGGAGGTACTCGGCCGAGGTCTCGTCGATGGGGAGCGTGACCGCTTTGGCGAACGTGCCGAGCGAGCCGTGCGTGCCCTTGGCGAGGTTGCTCGCAGCGTCGATCACATCGCCCAGGACGGCACTTGCGGTCGGCAGACCACCGGCGCCACGGCCGTAGAACATCAGCGAGCCGACGGCGCGACCCTCGACGAACACGGCGTTGTAGCTCTCGCGCACGCTCGCCAACGGGTGCGTGAGCGGCACCATCGTGGGGTGCACGCGCACGGCCACCGCACCGTCGGGCAGTTGTTCGGCGATGCCCAGCAGCTTCACGACGTAGCCGAGTCGCTTGGCAACGGCGATGTCGTGCGCGCTGATCCGCGAGATCCCCTCGTGGTACACGTCGCCCGCAACGATGCGCACACCGAACGCGATGCTGGCGATGATCGCTGCCTTCGCACCTGCGTCGAAGCCCTCCACGTCGGCCGTGGGGTCGCGCTCCGCGAAGCCCAACGCCTGCGCCTCGGCGAGCGCCGCCGAATAGTCGGCGCCCTCCTCGGTCATCTTGGTGAGGATGTAGTTGGTGGTGCCGTTGACGATGCCCAGCACGCGATAGATCGGTTCACCGCGAAGGCTCTCGCGCAGTGCGCGAATCAGCGGGATGCCGCCAGCCACCGCAGCTTCGAACAGCAGGTCGACTTCCGCAGCGTCGGCCGCCGCGAACAGTTCGCTGCCGACGTTGGCGAGCAGCTCCTTGTTCGCCGTGACGACGGGCTTGCCCGCAGCGAGCGCCGCCACGATCAGTTCGCGTGCCGGCTCGATGCCGCCGATCACTTCGACAACGAGGTCGATGTCGGGATCGGCCACGACGGCATGAGCGTCGCGAGTCACCACGCTGTCGGGCAGCGCCACGCCGCGCTCGCGACTCACGTTGCGCACCGCCACCTTCGTCACCTCGAGGCGCAGGCCCGTGCGGGCCTCGATCGCGTCGGCCTGCTCGGCGACGAGCTGCACGAAGGAGGCGCCGACGTTGCCGCACCCGAGCACACCGATCCGGACCACGTTCCCCTGAAGCGTCACGGGTCTGGAGGCTACGTGACGAGGGCCCCAGACGCGCAGGACCCGGCCGAAGCATCGCTGCCATCGGCCGGGTCTGCGTGGTTCCCGCTCGACTCGTACGGTAGATGCAGTGGGCGGGTCCGTGCTCGCCGCCGCCGATCGTTGGGCCGAATGACCCACGCAGCCGAGCGTCGTCGGCTCGGATCGTCAGCCTGCGTCGGTACGGAGCAGATCGTCGTAGGTCTCGCGGCGCACGACGAGGCGGCTTGCGCCGTCGCGAACGAACACGACGGGCGGTCGCGGCAGCTTGTTGTAGTTGCTCGCCATCGAGTGGCCGTACGCGCCGGTGACCGGGGTGGCGAGGAGGCTGCCCGCGCTGACGCCGCTCGGGATGGCTGCCTCGAAGATCAGGACGTCGCCGCTCTCGCAGTGCTTGCCGACGAGCCGGACCGACTCAGGACGCTCGGCCGTCACCCGAGCGGGGTCGAACGCCTCGTAGCCCGAGCCGTACAGCACGGGGCGCGGGTTGTCGCTCATCCCGCCGTCGACCGAGACGAACGTACGAACGCCGGGAATCTGCTTCACCGTTCCGACGGTGTAGACGGTGATCGCCGCTGCGGCCACGATCGACCGGCCAGGCTCGACGCTGACGCGCGAATCGACCCCGACCGATCGGCACGCGTCGAGCACGACCCGGCCCCACTCGGTGATCGTCGGCGCTTCCTCGCCACCCACGTACGGCACACCGAGACCGCCGCCGAGCACGAGCTCGCGCAGGCCGAGAGGCTTCGCGAACGTCGCCATCACTTCCGCGGCGCGTCCGAAGCTCTCCACCGCGAACACGTTCGAGCCGATGTGGCAGTGGACCCCGACGAGCTCCATCGCGCTCGACCGTTGCGTCCGCTCGACCGCAGCGTGGGCGGCGCCGTTGCCGAGGTTGAACCCGAACTTCGAGTCGTCCTGCCCAGTCGCGATGTACTCATGCGTGTGGGCGTGAACGCCGGGGGTGATCCGCAGCACGACGTTGGGTCGGGGCAAACCTTCGGCCACCAGCGCTTCGATGCGATCGATCTCCTCGTCGCAGTCGACCACGACGTACCGGATGCCCTCGGTGAGGGCGGTGCGGAGTTCACTCACGCTCTTGTTGTTGCCGTGCAGGGTGAGCGCATCGGGGGGCACACCGGCCGCAAGTGCCACGTGCATCTCGCCACCACTGGCGACATCGAGGAGCATCCCCTCCTCGTAGGCGAGGCGGGCCATCGCGGTGCACAGGAACGCCTTGGTCGCATAGACCGCCTGCTGATGCCCGAACGCATCGATGGCCTCGCGGCACCGATCGCGCAGGTGTGTCTCGTCGTAGACGAAGAGCGGGGTGCCGAACTCGGCCGCGAGTTCTGCGACGGACAGGCCCCCGATCGTGAGCGCGCCGTGGTCGTCGACGGCCGCAGTGCGGGGCAGCAGGTGGAGCGGGAGTGAGGTCACGGAGCCGGACCGACTACATCCGCTCGGGCGCGTCGATCCCGAGCAGCGAGAGGCCCTGGGCGAGCACGCGGGCGGTGTGGTCGGCAAGCGCGAGCCGGCTGAGCCTCAGCTCGTCGGTCTCGGCTCGCAGCACCGGACATGCTTCGTAGAAGGCCGAGAACTCTTGTGCGAGCTCGAACAGGTAGGTGCACAGCCGGTGCGGCGTGAACCGCTCGGCCGTCTCCTGCACCGCGCCATCGAACGAGAGCAGCTTCAGCGCCAACGCTCGCTCTGCGGGCGTGCCGAGGATCGGCACGATGTCACGAACCGCCTCGGCGCTCACCTCGGCGCGACGGAAGATGCTGCGGATCCGAGCGTGTGCGTACTGCAGGTAGGGGCCGGTGTTGCCCTCGAACGCAAGCATCCGATCCCAGTCGAAGACGTAGTCCTTGATGCGGTCGCTCGAGAGGTCGGCGTACTTCATCGCGCCGATGCCGATCATCCGACCCACCCGCTCGCGTTCGTCGATCTCGAGTTCGGGGTTCTTGTCGGCGACGCTCGCGACGCCCCGCTCGATCGCCTCGGTGATCAGCTCCTGCAGCTTCACCGACTCGCCGCTGCGGGTCTTGAACATCTTCCGGTCGGCGCCGAGCATGTTGCCGAACGCGACGTGGACCGCCCGAGTGGGCGGCTGGAGCCAACCGGCCATCTGCGCGACATCGAACACCATCGACAGGTGCTGCGCTTGGGGCGCGCCCACCACGTAGAGCAGCAGCGTGGCGTGGAGGCGTTCAACGCGGTCGATGACGCAGGCGAGGTCGCTCGTGGCGTAGTTGAACCCGCCGGCACCGCCCTTGTGAACGATGAGTGGCAGCGGGTCACCGTCGCGGTTGGTGTAGCCGGGCGGGAACACCACCTCCGCACCATCGCTCTCCTGGAGCAGGCCACCGTCGCGCAGGCGCTCGATCACCTGGGGCAGCAGCGGCTGGTACGCGCTCTCCCCCATCAGGTCGTCGTCGGTGAGCAAGATGCCGAGCTCGCCGTAGATGAGGTTGAAGTACTCGGTGCTCGCGTCGACGAGCTGTTGCCACAGTGCGATCGTCTCAGGGTCGTATGCCTGCAACTTCACGACGCGCTCGCGCGCCCGCTCCTTGAAGTCGTCGTTGCTGTCGAACTTGGCGCGGGCGGCTTGGTAGAAGACGTTCGGATCGTCGTTGACGATGACCGACGTGGCGTCGGCGCCGCCGTCGACGAGATGCTCGATGAGCATGCCGAACGGTGTGCCCCAGTCGCCGATGTGGTTCTCGCGGATCACCCGATGGCCGAGGAAGTCGAGCAGCCGCACGATCGAGTCACCGATGACGGTGGTGCGCAAGTGTCCGACGTGCATCTCCTTCGCGACGTTGGGCGCCGAGTAGTCGACGACGACGGTCTCGGGCGCCGGGGAGGCACGGACACCGAGACGATCGTCGGCGGCCGCTACGACCACCTGCCCGGCGATGAAATCGTCGGCGAACGTGACGTTGATGAAGCCGGGACCGGCCACCTCGAGCGTCGCGATGCGGTCGAGTTCGGCTGCGGCGATGGCAGCGACCTCCGTCGCTACCTCACGTGGGTTGCGACCGAGCGCCTTCGCAACCGCGAGCGCACCGTTTGCCTGTGCGTCGGCTCGATCGCTCGGCCGGACGACCGGATCGGCGTCGGCACCCGCGACGCGCGCGAACGCCGGGGCGAGCAACTGTGCGACGGTGACGAGCGGATCGGCCATGACCGCCGAATCGTACCGAGCGGTGCGTCCGCGACGCTGGTCTGTATCCTCGCTCCATCCCGCCCTCGTAGCTCAGGGGATAGAGCAATGGTTTCCGGAACCATGTGTCGGAGGTTCGAATCCTTCCGGGGGCGCCAGTTCACCGAGTGGCCGAGCCTCTGAGTCAGAGGTCGGCGGGGACGATCGAGCGGGCGGCGAAGCCGATCTGCAACGCGGTCGCGTCGTCCGCGGGATCGGTCGCCGTCGAGGCGCAGTCGAAGACGAGGTCGAGCCCGTTCGTGCCTTCGGGGAACACCGTCGCCACCGGAACGTCGACCACACCACGAACGCTCGTGCCCGGCGCACACGTCGGAGTGTTGAGGTTCACGACAGTCTGAGCTGCGTTGGCGGTGGGGCCGAACTCGGCACGATGTGCGGCCACCTCGTCGGCGGCCACCTGTGCCGCGGCTGTGTAGTCGGACCCCTCGAGCCCGCCTGCCGAGACGGCGATCGCGGGGATGCCTCGCCTGGCCGCCGTACGCGCTGCACCCACGGTTCCCGACAGCGGCACGAACGTCCCGATGTTCTGACCGGTGTTGGCCCCCGACACCACCACATCGGGCTGCACGCCGAGCACATCGAGCGCGTAGATCACCGAGTCGGCCGGGAACCCGGCGACGGCCGTCCCTGCAACACCGCTCGTCGTCGCACCCGCCGACGCCGTCACCTCGCCATCGGTGGTCTTGTCGGAGCTGCCACTCTGGTTCTCCGCCGGGGCGACCACGACGATCTCGACGTCGGGCAACGCGCTCAACGCCATCACCAGCGCGTCGATGCCGGGGGCGCCGATGCCGTCGTCATTGGTGACGAGGATCGTCAGCGCAGGCGTGGGCTCGGTCGTCGATGTTGTCGGTGTGGTCGACGTGGTCGACGTGGTCGACGTCGAGTCTCCGGGCGTGGTGGGCACATCGGTCGTGAACTCGGTGGCGGTGTCGTCGCTCGAACTGCATCCGGCGAGCAAGGCGACGGGCAACACGAGGGTCATGACGAGGAACGACAAGCGGCGCATGAGGACGGACTCTTGCATCCGAGTGGCCGCGTGTCGAGTGGGAATGCGCGGCGTCGAGATTCGGTTCCAAGCGCTGCCTCACGACAGGAGACAGCCATGGCAACCCTCGATCTCACGCAAGCAACGTTCGAGCAAACGATCACCGACAACGACATCGTCCTCATCGACTGGTGGGCCGAGTGGTGCGGCCCCTGCAAGATGTTCGGGCCGGTGTTCGAAGCGGCGAGCAACCAGCATCCCGACATCGTGTTTGCGAAGATCGACACCGAGGCAGAACCGGCACTCGCCGGCTCGGCCGGGATCCAGTCGATCCCGATGCTGATGGTGTTCCGTGAGGGCGTGCTGCTCTTCTCGCAGCCCGGCGCGCTGCCCGGTCACGTGCTCGACGACCTCATCGCGCAGGTCCGCGGCCTCGACATGGCCGAGGTACATCGGGAGATCGCCGAACAGGCTGGGTAGCCTCGTCGCCCGTGAACCAGATGAAGAATCGCCTCCAAGCACTGTCGTTGCTCGACCGTGCGCTCCTCGCCATGACGGATGAGGAGCTCGAGACGCTCGTCGCCTCGCTGCCCGACGATCACCGCGAGGCGATCGACTCATTGTGCGATGCTCGCGACGGCGGGTTCTCCGAGCCCGCCGCCCGCACGCTGGCGATTCGTTCCGCCGTCGCCCGGGGTCGGATGAACGGCGTACTCGAGCAGGTCGCCACGGTGCTCACCGACCCGTGCCTCGCCGACTGCATCACCGCGCTCGGCGATTCGTCCGACAACCCGACCGAGGACGAACTCCAGGCCGTCGTGCCGGGTCTCGTCGAGACCCACGGCCTCGCAACGGTGCGTCTCACGTTTGCTGCGTCGGTCGCAGGCGAGGCCGCCGCGTCGGTGATCCTCACTCGACTCCTGAAGAACGACGAGGTGCTCGCGCTTCCCCCTGCCGCTGCGCCCGCTGCGCCGACGGTGCTCACGAAGGAAGTCGACGACGAGACGAAGGCAAAGCGCAAGGCTGCCAAGGAGCGCAAGCAGGCCGAGGCCCGCGCCCGGCGTGAGCAGCAGTTGAAGGCCAAGAACCGGATCTGACCCGGATCTGAACCGGGGTCCGCTCAGGCGGCCGCGATCACCCGGCGCTCGTGATCGAGCAGCCACGCCTTGGTCGACAGCCCGCCCGCGAAACCCGTGAGCGAGCCGTCGGCGCCGACCACGCGGTGACACGGCACGATGATGCTGATCGGGTTGCGCCCGTTTGCTGCTCCCACGGCCCGAGCTTTGCGAGCGTCACCCATCCGGCGGGCCTGCTCGCCGTAGCTCACGGTGCTCGCGAAGTCGATGGTGCGCAACGCCGTCCACGCCGCGAGCTGGAACTCGGTGCCGACCGGGTCGAGCGCAACGTCGAACGTCGTGCGCGTGCCGTCGAAGTACTCACGCAACTGCGTGGCCGCTGCGTCGAGATGCGCCGACGCGGCCTCCACGTCGCGTTCGCTCGCGCCGTCATCGACCGCGGGGAGCGGTCTGCTGTCTTCCGGCCACCACACGAACCGGAGTCCGCGGGGTGTGGCGCCGAGCGTCAGTGGTCCGACCGGCGAGTCGATCGTGCGGGAGGCGACGGTCGTGGTGGTGATGGTGGTCATGCGGTGCTCCTGTCGGTGCGTGGCGCGGCGGCAGCCTGCCAGAGGTGGTGGAGGGCATACGAGCGCCAGGGGCTCCAGCGCTCGGCGCGTGCGGTGGCGGCCCGCGGCGAGCCGTCGAGGCCGAGTCGTTCGAGTCCGTGGCGCACGCCGAGATCGGTCGGCATGAAGACATCGGGGTCGCCGAGGCCCCGGAGCGCAACGTACTGCGCGGTCCACGGACCGATGCCGGGCAGTGCGACCAGGTCGGCATGGAGTTGTGCCCGATCGGCGCCCTCGTCGATCCGGACCCGTCCGTCGGCCACCGCCGTCGCCGCGCCGATCAGCGCGCGTCGTCGAGCCGCGGGCATCGGGTAGACGTCGTCCGGCAGCGCGATGAACTCCTCCGGCGACGGGAACAGGTGCGTCACGTGGTCGTCGCCCGTCGCTTCGACCAGGTCGTCGATGCGGTGATCGACATGTGCCGCGAGTCGGCCGATCACCGTGCGAGCACCCGCGACCGACACCTGTTGGCCGACCACGCCACGCACGAGCAACTCGAATCCGTCGACGGTGCCGGGGGCGCGTAGCCCGGGGCGTGCCGCCACGAGCGGCGCGAGCACCGGATCGGCGCCGAGGTGGGCGTCGACCGCGACGGGGTCGGCGTCGAGGTCGAGCATCCGTCGACAGCGCTGCACCGCAGCCTGCAGATCGGTGAGTGACGTGAGCCGAAGCGTGCACGACATGGCCGCGGTGGCGCCCGCCACTTCCGGTGCTGCGCGCAACGCGACGATGGCCGGCCCGTTGGGGAGCGCGAGGGTCCGCCGATACACCGTGCCGTCCCACGATTCGACACCCTGCACCGCGCGAGCACCGAAGAACGCGAGCAGCGCCTCCGCATCGAACGGGCGTCGTACGGGGAGACGGAGTGTGATCGCACCGCTGCCGGTCGAGCCGGTGCCGATCGACGACGAACGCGCCGTGCGGAGCGCTGTCGGCGATGCAGCGAACACCTCCCGCACCGTGTCGTTGAACTGGCGGATGCTCGAGAAGCCGGCAGCGAACGCGATGTCGGTCATCAACAGATCGGTGGTCTCGATCAGCGTTCGCGCGGTCTGGGCGCGTTGCGCGCGGGTGATCGCCAGCGGACCCGCACCGAGCTCGTCGGTGAGCAATCGATTGAGGTGCCGCTCGCTGTAGCCGAGCCGGGCCGACAGACCGCGCACGCCCTCGCGATCCACCACGCCATCAGCGATCAGCCGCATCGCTCGTGCCACCACGTCGCCGCGCACGTTCCAGTCGGGCGAGCCGGGTGACGCATCGGGGCGGCACCGCTTGCAGGCACGGAACCCACGCTGCTGCGCCGCTGCCGCGGTCGGGAAGAACGACACGTTTCGTCGCAGCGGCGTCGTGGCCGGACACGACGGGCGGCAGTAGATCCCCGTCGTGTGCACCGCGGTCACGAACCATCCGTCGAAGCGGCGGTCTCTGCTCTGCACCGCTCGGTAGCACTGCTCGTCGATCACGCAACCAGTGTGCCGCACGAACTTCCCGCCGACTAGCGGAAATCAGACGACCCGTTTCCCACTCTGGTTGCAGATTCGTCGGAATTCCGCGCTTTCTGCAACCAGAGTTCAGATGGCCGTGACGTCGACGCCGACGTCGAGGGTCTGGGCGGCGGCGGGGCCGATCACCACACCTCGCACGGGGGTGACGTCGGCGTAGTCGCGACCCCAGGCCGCGGTGACGT
The DNA here is from genome assembly GCA_049318665.1 of Ilumatobacteraceae bacterium. GTDB lineage: Bacteria > Actinomycetota > Acidimicrobiia > Acidimicrobiales > Ilumatobacteraceae > VFMC01. The sequence continues at coordinate 10,278 of JBMOFX010000037.1, forward strand.
GGCGGGTGGGGGGCACCTGATCGTTTGTCGGGTCGGCGTCGAGCCAGCCGCCGCTCGGCCCGAGATCGGGGATCCACACGCTGCACCACGCATGCGACGCGTCGGAACCGACGAGCTTGGGCTCACCGTCCGGTGGATCGGTCTCGATGTAGCCACTCACGTACCGCGCGGCGAGCCCGTACGAACGAAGGCACGCAATCATCAGATGGGCGAAGTCCTGGCACACACCGCGCCGCGCATCGATGACTGCGGTGAGCGGCGTCGACACGTCGCTGAACGATGGGTCGAACCAGAAGTCGCGATGGATGCGCGCGCTCACGTCGCGCACGAGGTCGACGAGGCGTTTCCCCGGCACGAACAGATCACCGACCAGGTTGGCCAACACGCGGAGCGGCGGCGTCGCAACGGTGCAGGCGCCGAAGGGACCGACCTCGATCGCGGCGTCACCGCGCAGTGTCCAGATGCGCGGCGCAGCGTCGTCCCACGAGATCGTCGATGAGGCAAGGAGATCGAGATCGGGCGGAGTCACCTCGACCACCGTCGATCCGGTCACCACGAGATGGTCGTGCCGGTGGTGCATCCCGATCCGCGACACGCGGTTGCCGAACACGTCGACGTGCTCCTCGAGCTCGTCGGGTGTCGGCTCCACCTCGATCGACGTGCTCACCACGTGCTGCTGCGGGGTGTCGCGAGCGAGCAGATACGCGACCGTGTACCCGTCGGCCATCGGCAGGCCGTACTGATACGTCGTGCGGTGCACGACCGAGAGCCTGGTCGGTTCGCCGGAACTCATCGGCGTCCCATCACCATCGGGTTGACCGGGTCGGCAAACCACCGCTGGGTGATGGCGTCGACCAGTTCGAGCAGCGGACCGCGCGTAGCGAGCACGAGCGAGTCGACCGAGATCCGACGACCCCCCGCCACCCGATCGTCGGTCGGGGTGATCGCACCGAGGCTGGCACGTTGGACAATGTCGGCACCGTCCTGCCACGCGAGCGAAGCAACGTGCTCGCGGATGCGGTCGAGTTGGAACGCAAGGCTGCGCGGGTTCGCGTCGTCGTGGACGAGTAGGTCGAGCACGGCACCGAGCTCGACGTCGCTGCGGTAGCGGCGGCGATACGCGACGAGGCTCTCATTCACCCAGAGCAACGACTCGGTGAGCGGCTGGAACGCGAGCGGTTCGACGGCCCGACCCGCTGCCGCCTCGAGGGAGGCGAGCAGTGCGAGCGCGCGTTCGACGCGACGGCCGAGGTCGAGGAATCGCCACGCCGGACCGCGCACCGTGCTCTCGAGGCTGAGGCCCGCAAGCGCAGCGAGGTCGACGAGCACGACATCGAGATCGTCGGGGGCCGCCGAGGCACCGAGCAGATCGGCGCTCACTCGCCCCAGCCGCCCGAGCACGCGCCCCGTGGTGGTCGACAGGTACTGCCGCACCGCGGTCGCCTCCTCGAGCAACATGCTGATCTGACTCGCCACGGCGCGCTGGCCGGTGGCGATCTCGCGTCGCACCTGCACCGACAACGGCGCGCTGCCGGGCCCGTCGGCATCGTGACTCGCCGTCCGCGCTGCTCGCAGCAGATCGATGACACCGAGCGCCCAGCCGCCCGCGCCGACGCTGACGAGCGACTCGTCCTGCTGGATCTGCTCTGCCACCACGCGCACCGACCGAGCCTGCACCTCGGCGCGTTCGGCTGCGCGACCCATCGCCCACAGCGACTCGGCGGCGCGCTTGGGAACCGAGCCACCGAAGTCGACCTGGGGGTGCCCGATCCGAACGGGACTGCGCTGGACGGCGGGACCACCGACGACCCACACGTCCTTCACGAGCTCGGTCGTCGGCATGCGTGGGTGGTCGGTCGGCGACAGCACGCGCGCTACCCCGCCGTCCATCACCGACACCCCATCGTCGGCGGCCGCGGCGTGCAACCGGAGCACCACCGACGACGGCACGATCGACGAGCCGAGGTGCGAGGGGGTCGTCGCGAGCGCTGTGCCCTCTTCCCACATCGACAACAGCAGTTCCTCACCGAGGAGCACACGTGCAGCGGCGGGCAACACGTCGGCCACCCACGGTTCTTCGGCGAGGCTCGATCCGGCCGCATTGGCGAGCACGACGCCACCGGTCTGGGCCGCCCACGTGATCGCTGGGACGCCAGCGCTCCCCGTGGTGCGAGCATCGAGTGGCTCGAGGCCCACGTCTTCGAGGCGCCGGTAGATCAGGTCGACAGGCTCGACACCGTCGACGACACGCAGCCACACGCGACCCTGACGGACGACGAGATCGGCACCCTCCGCGAGGTGGAAGCCCATCTGCATCGCGAGGAACGAGTGCTCGACGAATGTCGGGTGCGACGGTCCGCCGCTCAACACGACCGTGCGGGGGCTCCGACGGTTGGCCGGCGCCTGTGCTGCCAAGGCGCGCCTGAGCGAGTCGACGTATCCGGCAATCGGGGCGACACCGGCATCGCGCATCGCGTCGTTGAGGACCCGCGCCATGACCGAACGGTTGATGAGGGTGTAGCCCGCACCCGGGGCGGTGTCGGTGTGATCGCGCAGCACCCGCCACGTGCCGTCGTCGCAACGAACCACGTCGACGGACGCGTGAACGATGCGGCGCGTCTCCACCGTTCGCGACGCTGTGGTGCGCAGGCTCGGCGACGCGAAGACGACCGCAGGCGACAGCACGCCGGTGCGGAGCAGCCGCCGTTCCCCGCGCAGGTCGGCCAGCAGCGCCTCCAGTGCCCGCACGCGTTGGCGAACACCCGCGGCGACCGCGGCGAAATCGTCGTGCGCCACCACCAACGGGATCGGGTCGAGTCGCCAGGGGCTGCTGTCGCTGCTCGTCCCATCGTGACCGAGCTCGTGGACGAGGTGGCCCGCACCTTCGGCATCGAGCAATCGGTCGGCCTGACGACGGTGCTCGCGCAGCATGCCCGGATCGAGCGAGCCCAACGCCGGTCCGACGGTCGCCCAGACTGGCCGGACCGTGCCGTCGGGCAGCACCGCTTCGTCGAACCGGTGGCGGTCGGGGCGGTACGCGACCGACGGGTGCGACGCGGCCGGGAAGGCTCGGTCGGTCATCAGACGCTCGATCGGACGAAGGCCTGGCTGACGGCAGCATCGATGCCCGCGAGCGCGACCTGCAGTTCGTCCATCGCGGCGTCGAGCTCGGCGCCGTCGGTGGCGTGCGTTGACACGGTGCCCAGCACACGTTCGACCTCGTCGACGGCCGGCAGCGTGATATCGGGCTGCGGCAGGCGGGTGAACGCTTCGCGCATGCGCGTGACGCAACTCGAGACGGACCGTGGGAACGCCGGCGCGAACACGAGGAACCGCACCGCGCTCGCCCCGTCGATCGGCCCCCGGGTGACGCGCTGGTACATCTGCAGCGCGCTGACCGATCGGAGCAATCCCATCCACTGCACCTCGTCGTGGACGCCAGCCACCGCGTCACCCTCGTACTCGCCGTTCAGGATCGCCGCGGCTCGGACACCCACCACGCGAGTCGTCATGTCGGCTCGTTCGAGGGACTGACCCAGACGCCACAGCTCGTACGCCTCGTCGCGGTTCATCACCGTGGTGAGCACCCCATCGAGGTGTTGGCATTCGGCGATGACCCGACTGAGGAATCGCGTGCGGCCGCGCCGGTCGACACCGCTCGACGCGTTCGCGTTCGCATAGAGGTAGAGGTCGTTCACGGTCTGCCATGCCTCGCGCGGCATCACCTCACGAGTCGTGCGGAGGTTTTCACGAGCGAGGTCGATGGAGGACGCGATGCTCCCGGGGTTGCCCCGATCGGCCACCAGGAACCGGACGATTGCGGTTTCGCTCGTACCGCCTTCGTGCTGCTGCTCGAACATCACGCTGCTCCCAGCGAGCGCGAGCAGCGGCTCCCAACCCGACATCACACTCGTGGGCAGGTCGATCATCAGCTCGGTGTACGAGCGCACGAGGCGGCTCGCGTCTTCCGCTCGTTCGATGTACCGCGCACCCCAGTAGAGGTTGTCGGCCACGCGCGACAGCAGCATCAGTCGGACTCCACGATCCAGGTGTCCTTGCTGCCGCCACCCTGCGACGAGTTGACCACGAGCGACCCTCGCCGCAGCGCGACCCGCGTGAGGCCACCCGCGGTGACGTAGCTCTGCTCGCCACTGAGGATGAACGGCCGCAGGTCGAGGTGTCGCGCCTCGATCTCGCCGTCGCACAGGGTCGGCGCCGTGCTGAGCGACAGGATCGGCTGTGCGACCCAGTTGCGCGGGTCGGATTCGATCCGGGCGAGGTGCGCGTCGAGTTCGCTGCGTGTGGCGCGGTCGCCGATGAGCAACCCGTAACCACCGCTCTCGTTGGCGGGCTTGAGTACCAGCTCGTGCGCATGCTCGATGACGTACGCGAGCTCGTCGGGGTAGTGACACCGATAGGTCGGCACGTTGGGCAGGATCGGCTCCTCACCCGTGTAGTAGCGGATGATGTCGGGCACCCACGCGTAGACCACCTTGTCGTCGGCCACGCCGGCACCGGGAGCGTTCGCGATGGCCACGTTGCCGGCGCGCCATGCGCGCATCAGGCCCGGTACACCGAGTGTGCTGTCGGGTCGGAACACCTCCGGATCGAGGAACGCATCGTCGATGCGGCGGTAGATCACGTGTACCCGCTCAAGCCCACCGATCGTGCGCATGTACACGCACTCGTCGTCACCCACCACCAGATCTGCGCCCTCCACGAGCGCCGAGCCCGTCCGCTGCGCGAGGAACGAGTGCTCGAAGTAGGCCGAGTTGTAGACGCCCGGAGTGAGCACCACGACGGTCGGGTCGTCGATGCCATCGGGCGCGAGCGACACGAGCATGCGGGTGAGCTCGTCGGTGTAGCTGTCGACCGGCAGGATGCTCTGCTGTGCGAACAGGTCACCGAACACTCGCTTGCTGATGGCGCGGTTCTCGAGCATGTAGCTCACGCCGGACGGTACGCGCAGGTTGTCCTCCAGCACGTACATCGTGCCGTCGCCGTCGCGCACGAGGTCGCTGCCCGAGATGTGCGCCCACACCCCGAACTTCGGATTGGCACCCACGCACTCGGGCCGGAAGTTGACCGAGTCGGCGAGTAGGTCGGCGGGGAAGACCCCGTCGGCGATGATCTGCTGGTCGTGGTAGAGGTCGTCGATGAACGCGTTGACCGCACGCAATCGCTGCA
>JBMOFX010000038.1:0-15177 GCA_049318665.1 Ilumatobacteraceae bacterium
CAGCTCGAGCGACCATTGGCCGTCGAGCGATGTGCGCGCATCGGCCGACCGCGGCAGCGGTACGTGCATCGGCAACCGGTTGATGGAGGTGATCGTCGGATCGGTCCACGGCCGCAGCGTTCCGAGGGTGGGGAGCATCAGTGAGCCTCCAGGTGCACGAGCAGCGCTGTCTCGGGGTTCATCACGGGCAGCTGCACGCCGTGTGATGCGAGTTGTCGTCCGGTGAGCGTGATGCCATCGTCGAGCCACGCGGGTTGCTGCCGGCGCGCCGAGCTGCGCCCATCACGCGGCTGCGCGCTCAACGGCACACTCGACACGTCGTACGACCGGTCGGGGTCGAGCCCGGGCAGTCGAAGCATCGGCGGCGTGAGGCTGATGCCGGTGCGCAGCTGTGCGATCGCGACCAGCGCCTCGCTCCGATCGGTGGCATAGACACCGTAGGCCTGAGCGGTCGGCTCGGGGCCGGACGACAACGGGTCGAAGCGAACGGCGTCGCCGGTGTGGAGCAGCGGACGGAAGCGCTGGTGCAATGCGATGAGCGACCCCAGTTGCTCACGTTCCCGATCGCTCACGGAGAGCAGGTTCCACTCGACCCCGAAGTGACCGAACAGTGCCGTCGCACCTCGGAACGCAAGCGAGTGCGAGCGGCCGGTGGTGTGCGAGCGGGTGGCACCGATGTGCATCCCCATGAGCTCGGGGGGCAGCAGCATCGACACGCCCCGCTGGATGGCCTGCCGTTCGAGCGGGTCGATGCAGTCGCTGGTCCAGACCCGCTGTGTGCGGCGGAGGATCTCGGCGTCGATGCGACCGCCACCGCTCGAGCAGCTCTCGATCTCCACGTCGGGATGCCGGGCGCGCAACTCATCGAGCAGTCGGTAGACGGCCAGCGTCTGCGCGTGCGTGCCCGCCGCGCCCGCGGCATCCGTTGCGGCGCCGTGATTGCGGTTCATGTCCCACTTCACGAACCCGATCTCGTGATCGCGGAGCAAGGCGTCGAGCCGATCGAGGATGTGCGCGAACGCCTCAGGTCGAGCCAGGTCGAGGACGAGTTGGTTGCGGGCCAGCACCGGTTCGTACCGAGGATCGACCAGCGCCCACTCGGGGTGTGCCCGGTACAGGTCGCTGTCGGGGTTGACCATTTCGGGCTCCACCCAGATGCCGAACTCCATGCCGAGCGAACGCACATGATCGATCAGCGGGCGCAGCCCGTCGGGGTAGACGTCGGGCGACACGGTCCAGTCACCGAGACCCGACCGGTCGTCGCGTCGGGAGCCGAACCAGCCGTCGTCGAGGACGTACCGCTCGACACCGAGCGCCGCCGCTGCATGGGCAAGGGCCCGCAACGTGTCGGCGTCGTGGTCGAAGTAGACGGCCTCCCAGGTGTTCACCAACACCTTGCGCGTCGTGGTCGGATGCGTCGGCCGGTCGCGCAGCGTTCGGTGAAATCCCCATGACGCCGGGGTGAGACCGTCGCTCGCATACGTGGCGATCAGCTCGGGTGTCTCGTACGTCGCGTCGGGTTCGAGCGCCAGTTCGCCGGGCTGCAACAACTCGCCGAGCTGCAGCACCGCACGTCCGTCCGCGAGCACCTCGACCACGGTCTGATGATTCCCGCTCCACGCGAGGTGCGCGCCCCACACCTCGCCGTTCCACTCACCGAAGCCGGGTGTCCCGACGAACACGAGCGACGGATGTTCCTGCGAGGGCCGACCCGTGCGGTTCTCCGCGACGAACGCGCCCGAGCCGAGTGACGATCTGACCGGTTGGAACTCACGCGACCATCGTCCGTCGAAGCGCAACAGTTCACGCGCATGCGATGGCAACGGCAGCGACAGCAGAACCTGATCGAGCAGGTACCGCCGAGTTCCGGTGTTGGTGATCTGCACTCGCAACGACAACGCGTGATCGAGGTCGACCGTGGTGAGCATCTGCAGGCCGGCGACGGGATCCTCCGACACGACGCTGACGCCGCCGTCACGTCGATCGGTGATCACGGTCGTGAAGCGGGGCGCCCAATCGCGGCCCCCCTGGCGATGGCCGAGGAGACCCGGCCGACCAGCGAAGCCGGAGGCGAGCTCGGGCAGGATCGCGATGGGGGCGATCCGGTCTTGCGAACCCTGCATGATCGGCCGTTCGAAGGCCGCAGCCACGCTGGCGAGGTCGACGTCGCCGAGTGGCGCGCCCCAGTAAACGATGATCGGCGCGCCGGAATCGACGTCGAGCACCACGTCGGCCGTACGACCGCGCACATGGATCATGGAGGCAAGGTAGACCGCAGCGCAGCACCTCGCGACCATCGTCGCCACCTCGGTTGACACTTGCCGACAACCGTGTCATCTTGCGGTGCCGTGTCCGATGCCCACACCGACCCTTCCGACACGCGGATCGACCCGTATCTCGGCACGTTGGTGCACGTCGTCGGAACACGCCAGGCTCGTCCGAACCTGCCCTCGACCGGCTGTCCGTTTTGCCCGGGAGGGCTCGAGGCGCCGGAGCCGTACGACGTCCGCTGGTTCCGCAATCGGTGGCCCGCGATGCCGGGCGATCGTTGCGAGGTGGTGCTCTACACCAGCGATCACGACGCAACGTTCTGGTCGCTGGGCGTGCACGGCGCCCGCAAGGTGATCGACCTCTGGGCCGATCGCTGTGCCGAACTCGGCGCACGCGACGACATCGACTTCGTCCTGATCTTCGAAAACCGCGGCGCCGAGGTGGGTGCGACGATTGCCCACCCACACGGCCAGATCTACGCGTACGACCATGTGCCCGATCGCCCGTCGCGACTGTTCCGTGCCGGGTGGCGTCCCGACGCGATCGACGGGCCGCGCACCGTGACGAGACACGGCTCGTGGAGCGCGACGGTGCCTGTCGCCGCCACGTACCCGATCGCCGTCACCCTCGCGCCCGACGAGCGCGTGCCCGACCTGCTGGGCCTCGACAACGCCGGTCGGAATGATCTCGCCGCGACCCTCGTCGACGTGCTCGCCCGGCTCGACCGGCTCTACGACCGTCCGCTCCCGTACATGCTCTGGTTGAACCAACGACCGACTGGAGGGGGCTCGTGGGACGACGCCTGGTTCCACATCGAGATCGTCTCGCCATGGCGAAGCGCCGGCACGCAGCGGTTCATCGCCGCGGCCGAGGTGGCGTGCAACGAGTACTTCAACCCGGTGATCCCCGAGGTGTTGGCCGAGCAACTCCGGGCGCTCGGCTGACCCGGTCAGCTCATACGGTTAGTCGAGCGGCTGGAACTGCGGCGGGCGCTTCTGCAGGAAGCTCGCCACGCCCTCGCGGAAGTCAGGCCGACCGAGCGATGCCTTCATCAGTTCGATCGCATCGGTGCTCGCCTCGTCGACCGAGCGGACCTGATCGGCGTAGACCTGCTCCTTCATGATCCGCATCGATGTGGGTGACGAATGGACCGCGAGGTCCGCTGCGTACTCGAGCGCGCGATCGACGAGATGTTCAGGGGGGACGACCTCACTCACGAGGCCCATCGCTGCGGCTTCCTCGGCCAGGAAGACACGGCCGGACAGCAACAGGTCGAGTGATCGCGACGTACCGATCAATCGGGGCATGATCCACGAGATGCCGTACTCGGCGATCAGCCCGCGCCGAGCGAACGCCGTCGTGAACTTCGCCCCCGCGGCCGCGAACCGGATGTCGCACATCAGCGCCTGGACCATGCCGATGCCCGCGCACGCACCGTTGACGGCCGCGATGACCGGCTTCGGGATGGTGGTCGTGTAGTGCTGCGGACGGCCACCCGCCGCGCTCTCGGCACCGGCACCGCCCGACGATGCGCCGATGCCCTGCAGGGTGTCCATGTCGGCGCCAGCGCAGAATCCCTTACCGGCGCCGGTGACCACGATCACCTTCACGGCCGGATCGGCGGCGGCTCGATCGAGGAGCTCGAAGTAGCGGGCGGCGAGCTCACCGTTCCACGCGTTGAGACGCTCGGGACGATTGAGCGTGATCAGGGCAATGCCCGGCTCACGGAAGTCGTAGAGGACCGGATCAGGCTTCGTCGACGTCGACATCGTCGGGAACGTAGTCGGTCTCGTCGCCGGACTCGTCGTCGGACTCGTCGCCCGTCTCGTCGCCCGTCTCGTCGCCCGTCTCGTCGACCGTCTCGTCGCCTGACTCGTCGCCGGTCTCGTCGTCGGAGATCGCTGCTGGGCGCCCGCGTGACGCGATGAGGTATGCGCTGCCGCCGACGATCGCAAGGAGCGCCACCCACTGGTTCCAGCGAAGGCCGGCTACGAGATGGGTCGTATCGATGCGCAGGCTCTCCACCCAGAAGCGGCCGATGCCGTAGCCGATGACGTACATCGCGAAGAGCCTCGGCGCCCGTGGCCGCCGGCGTCGATCGATGGCGATCAGCACGCCGCACAGCGCCAGGTTCCAGAGCGACTCGTACAGGAACGTCGGGTGGTAGAGCGTGCCGGGCACACCGCCATGCGCCTCGTCGATCTCGAGGCCCCACGGCAGCGTGGTGGCCTTGCCGTAGAGCTCCTGGTTGAACCAGTTGCCCCATCGACCGATCGCCTGCGCGAGCGGAATCGCCGGAGCCGCCGCATCGGCCATCTGCCGCCAGTCGACACCGCGGCGCTTGGTCGCCCAGATCCCCGCGACCGCCCCGGCGAGCAGGCCACCGGGGATTCCGAGGCCGCCCTTCCAGATCTGGAAGATGCGGATCGGGTCGCCGCTGAACGAACTCCAGTCGGTGGCGACGTGATACAGCCGGGCCCCGATGATGCCTGCGGTGACGGCCCACACCGCCATGCTGCTCACGTCGTCGCGAGTGCCTGCGCCGCGCGCCTCGAGGCGTCGTCCGGTGAGCCACACCGCGGCGACCACGCCGAGGGCGATCATCAATCCATAGGCGTGGATCGACAGCGGGCCGATCTCGATCGCGCCGCTCGACGGGCTGGGGATGCTCGCGACGAGCGACCCGGTCACGAGCCGACGAGGTGCTGGGCGAACGACACGGACCGCTCGAAAATGAGCTCTTTGTCGTAGTCCTGCGTCGCCACGTGGTAGCTGCGCTCGAGCACGATTTCGTCGACCGGTCCGCCGTAGGTCTCGACGAGGTACGCCGACTGCGCCGGCTCGACGACGTGATCGTTCGCAGAATGCAACAGCAGGAGCGGGATGGTCGTGGTGGGCAACAGGTCGGCGAGCGGCGCGAGGCCAGCCTCGACCAGTGACAGCAGCTGCGGGATCGGCGTGGCCTCGTAGGCCGACTCCGTGGCGTCGGGGTCGGCGATGTCACTGCCGATTGCCGGCATCACCGTCGTGCCGCTCTCGACCATGCCACGCAGCATGTCGATCACCTCGGGCGGTTGCGGTTGCGTCGCAGGGTTGATGCAGATCAGCCCCTTGATCTCGGGGTGCGCGGCACCGATGTGCAGCGTGAGCGCGCCGCCCATGCTGAGCCCAGCCACGACGATCGACGACGTGCGCGCGGCAAGACGTTGATAGGCCGCCTCCGCCTCGCCCAGCCAGTCGGGCCACCAGGTCTCGAGCATCTCGTCGACCGTCGTCCCGTGGCCCGGCAGCCTCGGCAACTCGACGTGAAACCCAGCGGCAGCAAAGGCCTCGGCGAGTCCGCGCATCGAGCCGGGGTTGCCGGTGAATCCGTGGAGGACGAGTGCGCCGGCGGCGCCGGCATCTGCGGTATGGGACCAGGCCTCGGCCCCGGGGATCAGCGCTGCAGTCATGGCCAGCAGTATGGCGCGCGGACGCAGGGGCCAGACGCCGCGGCCGGGCGCCGGGGTCAGCGGTACGGGTCGTTGTCGCTGAGCGGCTCGATCCACCACGACGCCGGCGCTCCGACCGACTCCCAGTCGGGGAACGGATAGATGCAGTTCACCGGGCAGGCCGGCAGGCACTTGTCGCAACCGCTGCACAGTTCGGGGATGATCACCACGTCCGGGCCATGGTTGAAGATGGCGCCGAACTGGTCGGGGCAGGCACGCAAGCAGGCATCGCAGTTGATGCACTCGAGCATCTCGATACGCACCGGAGCGTTCTTCCACTTCGGGTTGCGGGTGCGTGTCTCGATGCGCTCGACGCGGGTCGCCATGATCGGGCGAGTGTAGGCACCGGGCGAGTGTCGGGATCGGGCGGTCGCCTTGACCGGGCGGTCAAGTGGGTGGTCCACTGGCACCGTGTCGGCCACCAGCATGCATGATCGCGATCACACCGAGCACGGGCGTGAACGAAAGCAGCAACTCCTCGACGCCGCCGCGGTGCTGTTCTCCTCGAAGGGTTACTCGAACACGCGCATCGCCGACATCTGCACTGCGGCTGGAGTGGCCAAGGGTCTCGTCTATTGGTACTTCCCGACGAAGGAAGCGATCTTCGCCGAGTTGGTCCGCTCGATGCGGACGCGACTGCGACGCGCCCAGGCCGGTGCGATGGATCCCGACGCCGATCCGGTGACACGCATCCGCCAGGGCACGGTGGCGAGTGTGGTGTTCATGGCCGAACACCGTGCGTACTTCGCACTGCTCGATGTGGAACGAGCCGACGACGAGGTGGCAGGCGTGCTGCAGGCAGGGAGCGACGTGTACATGGGCGACGTCGTCGCACTCGTCGAGCAGGCCCAAGCACAGGGACTCGTCGCCGATGTCGACCCGCATCTGCTGGCGACCGGCGTGTTGGGCGCCGTGTCGTCGTTCAGCCATGCGCTCCGGCACGGCCGCCTCGACATGGGGATCGACGATCTCGCGGTGTTCGTGGGCGACTGGGTCGTGCGTGGCCTAACGCCGTAGCTCCGCCAGTTCGGGGTGCATTCGCACCACGACGACGAGAAACGCGTCGACCAACCTCGGGTCGAACTGCATGCCCCGCCCATCGAGGATGTACTGAGCCGCCTCGGCGCGCGGCCAGGCACGCTTGTAGGTGCGAACGCTGCAGAGCGCATCGAACACGTCGGCGATGCTGACGATCCGCCCACTCAGCGGGATGTCCTCGCGCTGCAGGCCGTTCGGGTAGCCGCTGCCGTCCCAACGCTCGTGGTGGTTGAGTGCCACCTCCTCGGCGAGTTGGATGAGCGGTGACAAGCTGCCCGACAGGATCTCGGCACCGATCGTCGTGTGCGTCTTCATCACCGCGAACTCGTCGTCGGTGAGCGGACCGGGCTTCAGCAGGATCGCATCAGGAACGGCAACCTTGCCGATGTCGTGCAACCGACCTGCCATTCGCAAGTGTTGAACCCACTCGGCATCCTTGCCGATCTGCTCGGCGATCGCCGCGGCCATGTCGCCGACGCGGACGGTGTGCTCGCCGGTGTCGGTGTCGCGGAACTCGGCCAACACAGCGAGACGCTCGAATGCCTCGAGTTGGTACGACTCGAGCTCCTGGGTGCGTCCACGAACCAATGCTTCGAGCTCACCCGTACGAAGGCGAAGGATCTCCGCCTGGTGGCGGGCCGATTCGATGTCGTACTCGATCTGCATGGTCTTGATCCGCAGGTCGGTGCCGCGAGCGAAGAGCTCCTCGTATTTCTGAAAGCGCTGCTCCTGGTGCTGCAGCGCCTCCTCGGGCCGTCCCAGTCGCTTGTACAGCGCTGCCAACTCACCGTGCGCGGAGAGTTGACTCTCGAGCATGCTTGCCTCGTCGGCGACAGCGAGGGCCTCGAGATAGCGGTCGACCGCCGCTTCGAGTCGGCCCTCTGAGACGAGCACCGCTGCTCGCCCGACACCCAACGAGTAGCGGACCTGCGCCCGGAGGCTGTCGGCACCCAATGCGTCCTTGTCCTCGGCTGCATTCAGCAACTCCGTGGCACGATCGAATACGCCGAGCCCCGTGTAGGCCTCGGCGAGGCGCACCAGCACGAAGGGCACGTACTCAGGCGCATGCTCCTCGCTGAGTTCGAGTGCTTGCTCCGCCAGGCTCGCAGCGAGGAGAAACTCCCCGCGTCGGAACCGGACTTGCGACAGGTTCGACAAGATCAACGTGTCCGACTGCTGACGGCCTCGCCCACGATTGGCGTGGAGTGCCGCCTCGTAAGTGACCAACGCCCGGTCCATGTCGCCCAGCGCGAAATGGGCGATCGCGACGGTGTTGAGGATGTTGCCTTCGTCCTCGTCGTCCCCCGTGAGCCGGTAGAGGTCGAGCGCAGCCAGTGCTGTGGCGAGCGCGGCGGACAGATTGCCAGCGTCGTAGTGCACGAGGCTCAACAGATTGAGGGCGTAGACCTCGATCCGGGCCGAGTTGCACCCTTGGGCAAGTTCCTGCGAGCGCAAGGCAATGGCGAGCGCGTCCTTCAGGTCACCGGTGTTGTAGGCGATCGAAGCGAGCCGGTACATGCCCTCGGCCTCGCCCTCGCCGTCCGACAGGCTGCGTGCGAGCACTCGCGCCTGTTGCGCGAGCGCGCGCGCCGCGGCAGCATCGACGTACTCGCTGGCCCGGGCGTCGTCGAGGAGCTCGCGCACAGGCCTCGTGGTGCTCGACCCGTGAACGTCTACCGCTCGTGCCACCACTGCGCTGCCTCCTTTCTGTCCTACCGGCGTGGGGGGACGCCGAAGCCCGACCGCTCGTTGCGCGTCGACCGGGCGAAGGCTAGTGATGATGCTTGCGTGAGGGGTGGACCGGGACGGTGCTCGCTTCCACCGTCGTATCGTGGTGCCGTGAACGCGGGCGACCGGCGCATCGAGGGGTCAGCAGTTGCCTCGCTCGCGCCCATGCTGCTGATCCTGCCGGTGTCACTGGCGGCGCTCGCCGTGTTCTGGTTGGTCGTTCGGCTCGTGTGGGACGTGTCGTACACGACGTTCGCGATCGCATACGTCGCGAGCGCCGTGTTGCTGTTCCTCCGACCGGTGCAGGTGGCGTTGCTCGCCCCACTGCTCGGAGCTCGCCGACCGACGCGCGACGAGCGCGCCCGCCTCGACACCGCCTGGCGTTCGGTGCTGCAGGCCGCACACGTGTCCGACCGGCGGTACGTGGTGGTGGTGCTGCCGAGTGACGAGCTCAATGCCTTTGCGTGCGGGGGCAATCTCGTCGTCGTCACCACCACTGCGCTCGAGACACTGCCGCGCGACGAGTTGGCGGGCGTGCTCGCCCACGAGTTGAGCCACCATCTCGGCTTCCACACGATTGCCCTGACCGTCACCCAGTGGCTGAGCGTGCCGGTGCTCGCACTGGCACGGATCGGCTTCTTCCTGCACAACGTGGCCGAGGCGGCCACGACGAGCTTTGCGAGCAACTCGTCGTTGCTCACTGCGATCGGGCTCCTCGTCGGAGCGATGCTCCGGGTGGCCGCCTGGATCTTTCTCAGCGGGCTGCTGCTCACCAACGCGGTTGCCAACCTTGCCGGGCGATTCTCGGAGTTCGAGGCAGACGAGCGCGCGATTCGGCTCGGCTTCGGCCAGCAGCTGTCGAACGCGCTGCGACGCACGATGTCGGCGGGCGGTGGCGACCGTCCCCGTTCATGGCAGGAGCGGCTGAACGCGACGCATCCGCCGGCCCTCACGCGCGTCGCTCGGATCGATGCGATTCGACGTAACGCTCACGTCGACGCTGGCTGACGTCCCCGCGGGATACGGGTCACCACGCAGCGATGGGGGCAACCGTTGCAGCGAGCACCGAGATCAGCGCTTCAGGCGCGACCTCGATGTCGAGCCCGCGTCGACCGCCGCTCACGAAGATGGTGTCGGCGAGTTCACTCGTTTCGTCGATCACTGTCGGCAGGCGACGCTTCTGGCCGAATGGGCTGATCCCGCCCACGACGTAGCCGGTGATCCGCTCGGCAGCCGCGGGGTCGCACATCTCGGCACGCTTACCCGCGACCGCGGCAGCGAGCTCCTTCAGCGACAGCTGCGCGCTCACCGGCACGATGCCCACGACCGTGGTCGTTCGACCGTCGGCGCCGACGACGTCGGCGAGCAACGTCTTGAACACGCGGTCGGCCTCCACCCCGAGCGCTCGAGCAGCCGCCAACCCGTAGCTCCGCTCGGCGGGATCGTGCTCGAACTGGTGCACCTCGAACCACACACCGGCACGTTCGAGTTCGACGATCGCCGGGGTGCCCCCACGTCGCGCGTTGTTCGGGCTGGACACGGCCGCGCAGCGTACCGGGGGTGGTGGATCGCTCGGGGCGGCGCTCGGTAGCGTGACCGCGTGTCAGGCAACCGAACGCCCCTCGCCCTCGACGCGACGTTCGCCCGCGAGCTGCCCGCACTGTGTCGACCCTGGCAGCCGGCGCCGTCGTCCGAGCCGCGGTTGTTGTTCGCGAACGATGATCTCGCCGAACGGCTCGGGCTCGACCCCACGTGGTTGCAGTCGGCCGAGGGCCTCGCCGTGCTCGCTGGCAACGCGGTGCCCGAGGGCGCGTCGCCGATCGCGCAGGCCTACGCGGGGCACCAGTTCGGTGGCTACTCGCCACGACTCGGCGATGGTCGGGCGCTCCTCCTCGGCGAGCTGACCGACGCCGAGGGCGTTCGGCGCGACATCCACCTGAAGGGTTCGGGCCGCACGCCATTCGCCCGCGGCGGTGACGGCAAGGCGGCGGTGGGTCCGATGCTGCGCGAAGCCATCATCGGTGAAGCGATGCACGCACTCGGCATCCCCACCACGCGGGCACTCGCGGTTGTCGCGACCGGTGACGACGTCGCCCGCGAGACGATGCTGCCCGGGGCGATCCTCACCCGCGTTGCGGCGAGTCACCTCCGGGTCGGCAGCTTCCAGTACGCCGCTGCGCTCGATGACCCGGACGTGCTGCCAGCGCTCGTCCGGTACGCGATCGAACGGCACATGCCCGAGGCCACCGAGGCGTCGACGCCTGCGCTCGCGCTCGTCGACCACGTGGTTGCGAACCAGGCGGAGTTGATCGCGCAGTGGATGCTCGTCGGCTTCATCCACGGTGTGATGAACACCGACAACATGACGATCTCCGGCGAGACGATCGACTACGGCCCGTGCGCGTTCATGGATGTGCACGATCCGTCGACGGTATTCAGTTCGATCGACCACGGCGGGCGCTACGCCTACGGCAACCAGCCGCTCGTGGCGCAGTGGAACCTGGCGCGTCTGGCCGAGTCACTGGTGCCCCTCGCGGGTGACGACATCCCGTCAGCGGTCGAAGCACTCACCGAGATCCTTCGGTCGTTCACCGATCGTTACGACACGGCGTGGCGTCGAGGCATGCGTGCGAAGCTCGGGCTCCGCGACGAGCAAGCGGACGACGCATCGCTGTTCGGTGACCTGACGGCGATCCTCCATGCGCAGCACATCGACCACACCATCGGTTTCCGATCTCTTTCGTCGATGCTGCGCGACCAGCCCGATCGGGCTCGCGACCTGTATCCCGATCGTGACGCGTTCGACGCCTGGACGAGTCGCTGGCTCGCTCGCCTCGATGCCGAGGGTCGAGGCCGTTCCGAGGTGGCGAACTCGATGGACGCGGCGAACCCGGCGTACATCCCGCGCAACCACCTCGTGGAGGAGGCACTCGCTGCCGCCACGGCCGGCGATCTGGATCCGATGCATCGATTGCTCGACGCACTCGCCCAGCCCTTCACCGAACGCCCCGGCCTCGAGCGATACGCGGAGCCGTCACTCGACACGTCCGGGCGCTACCAGACCTTCTGCGGCACCTGACCGTTGCTGATGCTCGTCAGCCGGTGACGGCGAATACGGTCACTGGTGCGGGCGGTAGGTGGTCGGGCAACTCGATGAGCAGCTCGTCGCCCTGCACCGTGTGCGGTAGGACTCGGTCGTTGCCGAGCATCCGCACTTCTGCGCCGACGCTGGCAAGACCTGCCCGTCCGGGGAAGCGCACCGTGCCGGCTGGAGCGCCTTCCACCAGGAGATAGGTGGCGCCGTCACGCACGGTGATGCGCACCTGGCGGCCGTCGCTCGTGACGCCCGTGGGCTCGGCGTGGGGGCGGGTGCCGTAGATGGCATCACCGTTCACGCGCAGCCACCAGCCGAGCCCGGTGAGGCGAGCGGCTTGGCCGAGTGGGATCTGGCCATCGGCCGATGGTCCGACGTTGAGCAACAGGTTGCCGCCACGGCCGACGATGTCGGTGACCATCCACACCAGCTCGTCGACGCTCGGCATCGTCGCCTCGGTCTCGTTGCGGTTGTACCCGAACGAACGACCGATGCCGCGACACACCTCCCACTTCCCGGTGCCATGCGGGGTGGTGGAGTACTCCGGCGTGCTGAAGTCGGCATGCAGCGTGCCGCTGCGCACAGCCATGAGGTTGAACCGATCGTTGACGACACCCTCGGGCACGCGGTCGTAGTAGTGCCGGAAGATGTCGTTGGGGTCGAGCTGGAACGGCCACGCGATGTCGTTCCAGAGCACGTCCGGAGCAAAGCGCTCGACGAGCTCGTGCACGTGCGCGATGGCGTACTCGGCGTAGCCCGGGTCCTTCGGGACGTTCGCGATCATCGAGGCGAAGCTGTCGATGGGCGGCGGCGTGAAGGTCCAGTCGAGACCGCCGCTGTAGTACGTACCGAAGCGAAGGCCCTCCGCGCGCACAGCAGCCGCCAGCTCGCCCACGTGGTCGCGCTCGGCCATCCAGCCGTCGCGGTGCGGGTTGGCGATGCCGCTGCGCCACATGAGGAAGCCGTCGTGATGCTTGGTGACCGGCACCACGTAGCGCGCGCCGGCCGCGCTGAAAAGTGGCGCCCAGTGCGCGACGTCGACGCCAGCTGATCGATCGCGGAACTCGGCGACGAAGTCGGCGTAGGTGACCTCAGGGCCGTACACCTCGGCGTGATGCGCCTCGGTGGCACTGCCCGGCAACGACCACGAGTTGAGGTACCACTCGGTGTAGGGGCTGCTCCGGAACACCGCCGCCCAGTCGCCCGCTGCGAACAGTTCGCCCATGTCGTCGTCGACCGGAGCAAAGCACGGCACCGCATACGGCCCCCAGTGGATGAAGATGCCGAACTTCGCGTCGTCGTACCACTGCGGGAGCGGCCGGCCGATGAAGCCGGTGTCGTCGGAGCGAGTGGTGTCGGTCATGCCATGCCGTCCAGTTCTGAGGTAGGTGCGATTCGGATGAGCCCTGCGTAGGCGTCGAGCGGGGTTTGGCGGCCGGTGACCACACCGTTCACCTCGATCGCGATCGGCACCTCGACGCCGTGCTGGCGTGCGAGCTCGACCACGACGCTCGCGGTCTTGATGCCCTCGGCCACCATCCGCATGCTCGTCGTGATCTCCTCGATCGAACGACCTCTGGCGAGCTCGACGCCAACAGTGCGGTTGCGGCTGAGCGGACTCGAGCAGGTGGCCATCAGGTCGCCGAGGCCGGTGAGGCCGGCGAAGGTGCGCTGGTCGGCCCCCATTGCCACGCCGAGGCGGGTCATCTCGGTGAGCCCACGCGTGACGACCATCGCCTTCGTGTTGTCGCCCACGCCGAGACCCTCGGCCATCCCGGCGGCGATCGCGATCACGTTCTTCAGCGCCCCGCCGAGCTCGCAGCCGATCACGTCGTGGTTGGTGTAGACGCGGAACCGTCGGCTGGTGAACACGCGCTGCAGCGATGTCGCGACGTGCTCGTCGCGCATGGCGATCACCGCGGCTGCCGCATAGCCGGCCACCACTTCTCTGGCGAGGTTCGGGCCCGCAAGCACACCGGCCGGGTGGCCGGGGAGCTCTTGCTCGATCACTTCCGTCATCCGGAGCTGCGAGCCCTGTTCGAGCCCTTTCGTGAGGCTGACGATCGGCACCCAGTGACGCATCGACGGTGCGATCTCGATCAGCGTGGCCCGCACTGCGTGCGACGGCACACCGAGCACGATCACGTCGGCGTCGTGGACCGCCTCCTCCAGCGACGCAGTGGCGCGCAGTTCGGGGTGGAGATCGTGGTCGGGCAGGTAGCGCAGGTTGCGCCGATGGATGTTCACATCGTGCGCGGTCTGAGGATCGCGGGTCCACAGCGTCGACTGCGCGTTGGCCGCGGTGAGCGACGCGACGGTCGTCCCCCATGAACCCCCGCCGAGCACGGTGACGTGGACCGGTCGAGTCACCTTTCCCCCTTGCCGGACGCCCCCTGGCTGTCCAGCGATTGCACCGTAGTTCGCGAATGTCGCCGCGAGGGAGGCGATGAAGAAATTGGTCGCTTGTGCGCGACCGAAACGGGAAGACTGACCCCATGACCCAGCGCACCTCTCGATGGCGCGCGCTCCTTGCGCTGCTCCGGCCCGACGCCCGTCGGTGGCTGGGCCTCGGCGCGCTCCTGGGTCTGAGCTCGGCGCTGCTCCTCGCCGGTCCGCTCGTGGTGCGCCGCAT
Organism: Ilumatobacteraceae bacterium; assembly: GCA_049318665.1. Classification (GTDB taxonomy): domain Bacteria; phylum Actinomycetota; class Acidimicrobiia; order Acidimicrobiales; family Ilumatobacteraceae; genus VFMC01. The sequence goes on from JBMOFX010000038.1 coordinate 14,255, forward strand.
CGTCGACGAGGCAACCGACGGATCGACCGCACGTCGGCTCACCAGCCTCGCGATCGTCTACCTCGTCATCGCCATCGGATCGCAGTGCATCTCGGTGGCGGTCACCTGGTTCGCCACCGTCACCGCGTGGCGCACCACCAACCAGATCCGCCTCGATCTCGCCCGGCACGTGCTCGGGCTCGACCACGAGTTCCACCGAACCCACACGCCGGGCGAACTCATCCAACGCGTCGACGGCGACGTCACGTCGGTGTCCGACTTCCTGGGGCGAGTGGTTCCGAAAGCGGTCGGGTCGGCCCTGCTCGTACTCGGCATCCTCGGTGTCCTTGCGGTCGTCGACTGGAGGCTCGCGATCGGCGCCAGCGTCTACGTGGTCGGCGCAACTGCTGCGGTGGTGCAGGGACGCCACCGGGCGGTCGGCGAGTCGTCGGACGAGATGGGCTCGTTCGCGCAGCTCTACGGCGGCATCGAGGAGCGGCTCACCGCTGCGGAAGACCTCCGCGCAAACGGCGCCGGGACGCATGCCATGTGGCGCTTCGTCGAGGAGAGCACCGACGCGATGGCGAGCTCGGTGCGTCGCGAGCGTGCGTTCCTGCGGATGTGGTGGATGGTGGCGAGCTCCGTGGCAGCTGGTTCGGTGCTCTCGCTGATCGCAGGTGCGGCGCTGGTCCAGGCCGGCGCGATCACGGTCGGTACGGCGTTCCTGCTCTTCCAATACGTGCTGCTGCTCGCACGACCACTCGAAGATGTCGTCGACCAGCTCGAGACGGTCCAGAAGGCCAACGGCGCCATGGTGAGGGTGATCGACCTGCTCGCGGTCGAACGCCAGGTCACCGACACCGGCACGATCTCACCGCCGTCAGGCGCGCTCGGGATCGTGTTCGACGCAGTGCACTTCGACTACGGCGACGACGAGCCAGTGC
>JBMOFX010000039.1:0-14975 GCA_049318665.1 Ilumatobacteraceae bacterium
TGCAGAACGCCGAGAGCCAGAAGCAGAAGTGGGACCGCTACGCCGAGATCCGCGAGGAGATCGGTCAGCCGGTGGCGCCGGGCGAGGATCGCTGCCTGGTGCTCAACCTCCACGTCGGCCGCACCCGTGAAGCAGCAATGCGCAAAGGCAAGCCAGGTCACGACGAGTTCAACAAGTTCCTGTCGCCCTACGGCCGATTCTCGAGCTACCGCCACCCCGACGGCTCCAAAGTCGCCTTCGACCACTGTCCGACCGTCGAGGAGAGCAACGACCAGAAGATCCAGATCGTCGGCTCGATCGACGACGCCGTCGACGCGATCGGGTACTGGCGGGATCTCCTCGACCTGAAGCACATCTGCTTCTTCTTCGACTATCCCGGCCTCACCCGCGACGAGATGAACGAGCAGATGCACCTCGTCGCCGAGGAGGTCTTCCCGCGCCTGGGCGAGCCGATCGAGCGGCGGCCACTCACCGGCTCGCCGCTGTCGTGAATGCGCCCGACACCGCCCACCACGTTGATCTGCCGGCGTTCGCCGAGCCGCACGCCCACCTCGACAAGGCCTTCCTCGCTGAACTGATCCCGAACCCCACGGGCGACCTCATGGGCGCCATCCAGGCGATGGACGCCCATCAGCACCTCATCACCCACGACGACACCGTCGCGCGTGCCGTGCGCGCGGCGCGCCTGCTCCACGCGAATGGCTGTACTGCGATCCGCACGCACGCCGACACGATTGCTCGGAACCCCGACCCGCTCGGGTCTGTACGTGCGCTCATCGAGGTGCGCGAGCGGCTACGCGACCTCGTCGAGATTCAGGTCGTCGCCCTGTGCGGCTGGCCCACGAACGGGGCCGCGGGAGCGGAGCAGCGTGCCGCGCTGCGGGACGCGATCGCCATAGGCGTCGATGCGGTCGGCGGGTGCCCCCACCTCGAGGACGACCCAGTCGCGGCGAACGACTTCTTCCTGACCATCGCCGCGGAGGCGGGCCTCCCGCTCGACCTCCACACCGACGAGACCCTCGACCCACGCATCTTCGCCCTCGACGACCTGTCGACCCGCGTGGTTGCGACCGGGTTTCCGCACGCGGTCACTGCGAGCCACTGCGTGTCGCTGGGCGTCCAGCCTGCCGAGGTGCAGCAGCGGGTCGCCGAGCAGGTGGCCGCAGCCGGCATCTCGGTGGTGGTGCTCCCCCACACGAACCTCTTCCTCCAGGGACGCGACCACACGTCGCCGATGCCCCGGGGGCTCACTGCTGTCAAGGCGCTGCGGGCCGCGGGCGTCACCGTCGCTGCGGGTGGCGACAACCTGCAGGACCCGTTCAACCCGGTCGGGCGCGGCGACCCGCTAGAGACGGCGGGTCTGATGATCATGGCGGCACACCTGTTGCCCGACGAGGCGGTCGCGTGCGTTTCCACCGCGGCGAGGAGCGCCATGGGACTGCCTCCCAGCCAGGATCTCGTCCGGGTCGCCTCGGCTACGGTTCGCGAAGCGATCGCATTGGCTCCAATGGGCCGAACGATCTCACGGATCAGTTCACACAGATGACACAGACGCAGAGCGGTCCGCTGAGAACCGTCCTCTAATGTCAGGAGGAATGATGATTCATACTGATGCTTCGCAGGCACCGGCGGGGACGGCAGTACCGGGGCGTCGAGCTGCGCTCAGTTTCCGAAACGTCTCGATGACGTTCTCCGACGGCACCCACGCAGTGGACGACGTGAGCTTCGACGTCGCGCCGGGTGAGTTCGTCACCGTGGTCGGTCCCTCCGGCTGCGGCAAGAGCACGCTTCTACGTATCGCGACCGGCCTCACCGAGCACACGGGGGGCGACGTCGACGTCGACCGCTCGAGCGTCGGGTACGTCTTTCAGGACGCGACCCTGCTCCCCTGGCGGACCGTGCAGCGCAACGTCGAACTCAATGCGGAGCTGCAGGGCATGGGCAAGGTGGAGCGTGCCGCCGAGGCGGCGAAGGCCATTGAACTCGTCAACCTCAAGGGCCACGAGACCAAGTACCCCAAGCAGTTGTCGGGCGGCATGAAGATGCGATGCTCGCTGGCGCGCTCGCTCGTGCTGCGCCCGAAGGTGTTCCTGTTCGATGAGCCGTTCGGCGCGCTCGACGAAATCACGCGCGAGCGTCTCAACGACGAGCTGCTCAACCTGTTCGACAGCGAGCACTTCGCTGGCCTGTTCATCACGCACTCGATCAGCGAGGCCGTCTTCCTCTCCACCCGCGTGCTCGTCATGTCCGCACGCCCAGGCCGAATCATCGCCGACTACCCGGTCTCCTTCCCCTTCCCACGACAGCACGAGATGCGCTATGCGCCCGAGTTCGCCGAGCTGTGCGGTCGCATCTCGCAGGACCTGAAGGAGGCGCACGCGTGAGCGAGACCTATGGCATCGCCCCGCTGGGGCTGATCAACCTGGAGATGCAAACGTTCGCCGACGCAGCCTTGGGGCCGATCCCATCGCAGGCTCCGCGCAAGAAGTCGAAACTGCCCGACATCCTCCCGCCGATCATCACCTTCGCCCTGTTCATCGGGCTCTGGTACTTCATCTCCTACGTCATCATGACGCCGAACCGGCGCAAGATCGCGCTGCCGCCGCCGCACATCGTCATCTCGGAGGGCGTGTTCCCGCTCTGGGAGCCGAAGAAGGGGCTTCGCCCGATCCTCGAGGCGATGCTCGTCACCGGCCGCGTGGCCCTCATGGGACTCGCGATCTCGATCGTGCTGGGCATGACGATCGCCATCATCATGAACGTCTCGAAGGGCCTCGAGCGGGCACTGTTCCCCTATGCCGTCGTCATCCAGACGCTGCCGATCCTCGCCCTGGTGCCGATCATCACGATCTGGTTCGGCTACGGCCTGAAGAGCCGGCTCATCGCAACGGTGCTCATTGCGATCTTCCCGGTGATCACCAACACCCTCTTCGGACTGCAGTCGGCCGACCGGCAACACCACGACCTGTTCACGCTCAACCGCGTCAGCAGGTTCACCCGGCTCCGGAAGATGGAGCTGCCGGGGGCCATGCCGGCGATCTTCACCGGCCTGCGCATCGCAGCGGGTGGCGCCGTCATCGGCGCGATCGTGGGCGACTTCTTCTTCCGTCGTGGCGACATCGGCATCGGTCGCCTGATCGACACCTACTCGAAGGATCTCCGCACGCCGGAGCTGTTCGTGGCAGCGATCGTCTCCGCGCTGTTCGGGATCCTCATCTTCATGCTGTTCGGCATCCTGTCGAACAGGGTGCTCCGGAATTGGCATGATTCGGCCCGCTCGGGCACGTAGCACCCACCACACCACTGCCCTCGGGCACGACTCCATCAGGGGGAGAACACACATGAAGCACACCACGAAGGCTGCAGCCATCGGGCTGCTCGCGGCCTTCTCGATCGTTGCTGCCGCATGCGGCAGCGACGACGAGGCCGCGGTCACCACGGATGCGGCGACCGACACGACCATTGCCGACACCACCCCGACGACGGACGGGGCGAGCGACACCACTACGGCCACGACCGATGAGGCCGTGTGCCCCAAGAACGTCGTGATCCAGACCGATTGGTGGCCGGAGCTCGAACACGGCGGCACGTACCAGCTGATCGGCCCGAACGGCAAGGCCGACGCGGGCGCCTTCCGCTACTCCGGGCCGATCCAGGACCAGTACAAGGTCGGTGGTGTCGAGACAGTGGAGATCCGCGCCGGCGGTGACGCCGTCAGCTTCCAGGGCGTCGACTCGCTGCTCGCCAGCGATGACGACATCATGTTCGGCTACGTGAACCTCTCCGACGTGATGAAGTCGTCCAAGACCATTCCGCTCACGGTGGTGGGGAAGACGCTCGAGCACGACCCCCAGATGATCATGTGGGACCCGACCCAGAACGACATCCAGAAGCCAGAGGACATCGCCGCCAGCGGCAAGGAGGTCCTGCACTTCGAGGGTGCTGCCTACATTGACTACATGATCGGCAAGGGCTACATGACCGCCGACCAGAGCAACCCCAGCTATGGCGGCGCCCCCGATGCGTGGATCGCGGCCGGTGGCGACATCTTCCAGCAGGGCTTCGCCACGAACGAGGTCTTCAAGTACGAGAACATCTTCGAGTGGAAGGATGGCAAGCCTGCCGACGTGTCCTTCTACACGGTGGCTGATCTCGGCTTCGACAACTACGCCGCAACAATGACCGTCCGCTCAGACCGTCTCGAGGAGTTCTCGCCCTGCCTGAAGCTGCTCGTGCCGAAGATGGCGCAGGCCTGGGTCGACTACCTCGCCGATCCGACGCCGATGACCGACGAGCTCATCGCGATCAACGAGACCTACGACACGTACTGGAAGCTCAGCCCCGAGCTGAACGCTGCCGGTCTGAAGATCGTGGAGGACGAGGGCTTCGGCGACAACAGCATGGACGGCACGTACTGCTCGATCGACCCCGATCGCGTGACGACGCTCGCCGACCAGTTGGCACCGATCTTCGAGGCCCAGGGCCAGGAGGTCGGCGACATGACGGCCGTCTACGACAACTCGTTCTGCGAGGGCGCCCCGGGTCGCTGATCCGGTCCGCCACGGACAACGTGAACCACTTGTAGCGAGGGGGTCGGCCTTCGGGCCGGCCCCCTCGCCGCGTTTGCGTCAGGTGTACGCGCAGAGGTCGAACGCGTTGCCGTCAGGATCGGCGAGGTTCGCGATGCTCCCAAAGGGCTCGTGGCGCAGCGGCGACACGAGCGTGGCGCCGAGCCCGACGAGGCGCTCCACCTCCGCCTCGAAGTCACCGGAGCTGCAGACGAGGTCGAGGTGCGTGCCACCCAGGTGATGTGCGCCGCGCTGCAGCCCGAGGCGTCGGACCCCATCGGCCGAGGCCAGTACGATCCAGCGGTCGACGTCTTCGCGCTCGACCTCATGGAGGTCGAGCACCGATGCCCAGAACGCCGCAAGTCGATCGACGTCAGGGGTGTCGATCGTGACGAGATCGAATCGAGTTGTGCTCATCCGTCGAGGGCCATCTCGAGGATGAGGTGCAGCAGCACGTCGCCGCCTGCCTGCAGGTCGGCGGGAGCGGTGTACTCGGCGATGTTGTGCGACAACCCGTTCGCACTCGGTACGAAGATCATCGATGTCGGGCAGACACGAGCGAACATCTGCGCATCGTGGCCAGCGCCAGAGGGCATCCGCATGGTCGTGTGGCCGAGCCGTTCGGCGATGTCGGCCACGCGTTGCACCATCGTCGAGTCGAAATCGACGGGCTCGAACCGTGCCAAGGTCCGACGGGTGATCGTGACGCCTTCGTCGCTCGCGACGCGATCACACAAGATCGCGAATCGCTGCTCGGCCTGCTGCAGCAGGTGTTCGTCGGTGTTGCGCAGATCAACGGTCATCGTGACCGACGAGGGCACCACGTTCACGAGGTTCGGTACGAACTCGCAGCGACCGACGGTGGCGACCTGTGTTCCGCCCATCTGTCGTGCGATGGCACGGACCCCTGCAGTGATCTCGGCAGCGACATAGCCAGGGTCGCACCGCAAGCGCATCGGAGTGGTACCGGCGTGCGCGGACCGGCCGGTGATGGTGAGCTCGGTCCACGAGATGCCCTGGACGCCGGTGACGGCGCCGATCGTGATGCCCTCGTCTTCGAGCACCGGACCCTGTTCGATGTGGAGCTCGACGAACGCGTGTGGCGCAGCGGCCGGCACCGGCGACGACCCGAGATAGCCGATGCGCGTGAGCTCGTCGCCGAGGCGAGCATCGTCGTCGGCCGCACGAATGTCGAGCGCCTCCTCGATCGACAGACCACCGACGTGAACGAGGCTGCCGAGCATGTCGGGCTGGAACCGGGCGCCCTCTTCGTTCGTGAAGAACGCCACCGCGATCGGCCGCCGGGTGGCAATCCCATGCTGGTCGAGGATCTCGACGACCTCCAGCCCGCCGAGCACCCCGAGGTTGCCGTCGAACCGGCCCCCGGTGCGGACGGTGTCGATGTGCGATCCGGTCATCACGGGTGTCGCATCCGGATCGGTCCCGGCGCGGACACCGATCACGTTGCCGATGCCGTCGACCGTCACCGCAAGACCGAGGTCATGCATCCAGCCGACCACGAGATCGCGACCCTCCCGATCGGCGTCGGTGAGCGCCAACCGAGCGCAACCCCGTTCACCGTTCGGACCGTGTACGGCACCGACCTCCGCGAGCGCGTCAAGCCGTTCCGACAGGCGAGCAACGTCGATACGCAAGGTGTCGTGCGGTGTCATCTCAGCGTCCGAAGTCGAAGGTGCTGATCTCGCGCAGCGCCTCGCCGAAGCCTCGCACCGCGCCGTCGAACAGTCGCTTGCCGAGCTCGGCGTTGGCCGGGGTGGGGTCACCGACGTACCCGTCGGGATTGAAGTCGTTCGACAACCACCCGAAGCTGACCCTGCCTCCGAACTTGACGTACTGGTTCTGCGCAATCTTCTCCGGCACTCGTCGTTCCCCGAGGTCGAGCCGCACCAGCTCCGGCTCCAGGTGCAACATGATCGACGTCTCATCGGTGCCACCATGCACCCCCATCCCGAGCTCGTCGGCGTGCGAGGTGCCCCCCTGGTCGGGCGGCACGCCGGGGTGCGCGAGGAACGTCATCAGCCCGTGCGCGAGGCGGATCTCCCGATTGGCCACGTTGAGCAGCGCACTGTTGCCGCCATGCCCGTTGAGGAAGACGAGACGCTTCGCCGGCGTGGTGGCGATGCACCGGCCGATGTCGTCGAGCACGGCCAGCAGCGTCGTTGCCGACAGCCAGACGGTGCCCGGCGACCAGGCATGCTCGTTCGACTTGGTGTAGTCGAGCGTCGGCAACAACCAGGCGTCAACCTCGTCGCCGTATGCCGCGATCGCTGCCTCCGCAACAGCGGTGGCAACCACGGAATCGGTACTCAATGGAAGGTGCGGCCCGTGCTGTTCGATCGCGCCGAGCGGCTGCACGATGATGCTGCGATCGGTGAGGACCTGGCTGATCTCGGGACCGCGGAGGTCGGCGAAACGCCGGAGTTTCGAATTCACACGGTCACGGTACTCGCGCACCTGGCGGCCACGACAGAATGAGGAGATGCCCACCGCCGCTGCTCGCTCCGACTACGACGCGATCGTCGTCGGTGCTGGCCACAACGGTCTCGTCTGCGCGGCGTACCTCGCCCGAGGCGGGCTTCGTACCCTGGTGATCGAGGCCCGGTCGAGCGTGGGCGGTACTGCAGCGAGCGAGCCGTTCGGGGGCGGCGTCGCCAACATCTGCAACTGCGATCACATCACGTTCCGGACGACACCGGTGATCGACGAGTTGCGCCTCACCGATCACGGCCTGCGCTACCTCGACATCGACCCGGCACAGACCAACATGGCCTGGGACGGCGAGCCGGGCTGGGCGCTCTACCACGACCTCGAGCGAACGCTCGACGAGCTCGGCGCGACCTACCCGCGTGAGGTCGACGGCTACCGGCGATACGTGCGGGCTGCGGCGCCTGCGGTGCGACTCGTCTTCGACGTCGCCAACGACCCACCGACGCCGGGTTCGATCACCAAGCGAGTTCTGGCTCGCCGTGGACGCGGCGTCTCGACCCTGCTGCGATGGAGCCGCCGCAGCGCTGCCGACGTGATGCGCGAGTTCTTCACGGCCGATGCGCTCCGCGGTCCGGCGATGGTGACCGGGCCGATGGTGTGGGGCATTTCCCCGGAGCTTCCCGGCACCGGTCTCGGCGCACTCACGTACGCGCTCCGCCACGTTGGCTCGCTCGGGCGGCCAGTGGGTGGCAGTGGCATGGTGCCCGCCACGCTCGAACGATCACTCCTCGCGTGGGGCGGCACCGTCCGACTCGACACCCGTGTCACCGCAATCACGTGCGAAGGGCATGGCGTCCGCGGCGTCACCCTGCACGACGGCACCGAGGTCACCGCGCCGATCGTGGTGTCGGCGTGCAATCCGCACGACACCTTCCTCGCGTGGCTGAAGAATGCTCCGCCGCAGGCTCAACCGCTGATCGACCGATGGTCGGCGATCCCGCACGACGAGGGGTACGAGTCGAAGATCGACGCTGTGGTTGCCACGCTGCCTCGGCTGCGGGCGCTCAGCCACCTCGATGAGCACGCTGCCATGCTCGGCACGACGGTCGTCGCGCCGAGTCTTGCCGAGATCGACCGGGGCGCGACGTTGATGCGTGAGGGTCGAGTCCTCGACCGGCCGGGCATGTTCCTCAACCTGCCGACCGTCGCCGATCCGTCGATGGCCCCGCCAGGCGCGCACATGCTGAGCCTCGAGACGTTGTACACGCCGTACCGGCTCATCGACGGTTGGCCGAACAGCAACGAGCCTCGACGTTGGCTCGAGCAACTCGCGACGCTTGCCGAGCCGGGCTTCCTCGACGGGTTGGGTGAATGGCGGGCCATGACACCGGATCGGTACGAGCGCGAATTCCACCTTCCCGCCGGCCACGCGACGAGCTTTGCGGGCGGGCCGCTCGCAGCACTGCTCAATCGTCAGCCCGAGCTGACCCGGTACACCACCCCCGTCAACGGCCTCTACCTCACGGGTGCGGCCACGTTCCCCGGCGCCGGCGTGTGGGGCGCGAGCGGGCGCAACGCGGCGTTGACGGTGCTTGCTCGCCACTGACGAACGCCAGCGTTCACCGTCGGTGACCGGCCATGCCGATTCTTGAATCAAGGGGCCGGATCGAGACTCCGATAGCACTCATCGTGAGCACGCTGCCACCACCGACGATGCTGCCCCCAACATTCGTGCCGGCCGTCGAGCCGGTGCCCATCATGCCCATCGTGCCACCGGCTGAGGTGGTCGATCGCATGCCGGCCATCGAAGCCCACAGTCGCTTCATCGCCGACCTGGCCTCCTCGACCAAGCGTCATCAGCGTCGGCAACGACGGCACGACGTCGTCCACCGCATCCTCGGGACGATGGTGGTGGCGCTCCTCGGTGTCGGCGCGTACGCGATGTACCAGTTCCACCTGTTCGACATTCGGCGGTACCAAGCGAGCGCAGAGGAAGAGTTGACCGACGCCGCAGACATCAACATCGTCAACCCGGCGTTCTCGATCATCCTGCCCGCGCCGGCCGACGAGACCCGTAGCGAACCGCAGCCGATCGTGGAAGGCGTACAGCTGCAGTCGTCGACGTGGACCATCAAGGCGAACGACACAACGCTCATCGTCGAGGAGTATCAGATGGTCGGCACCAACACCATGTACAACGCGGTGGTTGGCCTCGACAGCTCGGCTCAGGCGCTCATCGACCGCATGGGCCTCGAGGGAACCACCGTCACCGAACTCCCGCCGACGGACGTGGCCGGCACAGTTGCTCGCCACTTCGCCCTCCGAACGAGCGACGGTGAGGGAATCATGGACATCGTCCGCAACGGACCGACGATGCTGGTGTTCATCGGCACCTGCGAGTTCTCGTGCCCACCTGCGCGCTACACCGACCTGACCTCGAGTCTCAGGTGGCTGGATCCGACCGCCGTCACAGCACCCGCAACACCCGAAGCACCCGCAATGCCCGCGGCACCCTGAGCATCAGGCGTCGCGGACACTCCAGTCGCGCCGGGCAACCGGCTCTTTGTCGCTCCACGGGAAGTTGATCCACTGATCGGTTCGCTTCCACACGTAGTCGCACCGGACGACCGAATGGCTCTTTTCGTAGAGCACGGCGGTGCGGACCTCGGCAACCTTGCCCTCACAGAACTGCTGCACACTGCGCAGCGTGTGGCCCGTGTCGGCCACGTCGTCCGCGATGAGGATTCGGGCATCGCTCACGTCGACGAAGTCGGGAGCGGGCGGGAGGATGCGGGGCACTTCGAGGCGCTCGTCGACACCGGTGTAGAACTCGACGTTCATCGTGTACACGTTCTTCACGCTCAGCGCGTACCCGAGGGCACCACCGATCAGCAAGCCGCCCCGTGCGATCGACAGGATCATGTCGGGTTCGTAGTCGTCGGCCACCGCCTGCGCGAGATCGCGCGATGCCGTACCGAACACCTCCCACGTCATGATCTCTCGTTCGCTCGACAACGCCGCCTCCGCTCGTGCACCGGCTGCCCCTCCGGCGCCGCTGGTTCAAACCTAGACGATGCCGTCTGTCGGCTCACCAACGCCGTCGTGGCGTGAGCAGCTCAGAGCGCGATGTCGGCGGGACGCACCGGCACACGCGTCAGGTCCTTGCCGATTGCATCGCGGATCGCCGCCACCACCGCGGGCGTGCTGGAGATGCACGGGGGCTCCCCGACACCCTTCGCCCCGAGCGGCGCCATCGGGTCGGGCTCCTCAACGAGGCTCACCACCACATCGGGCATGTCGAGCATCGTCGGTAGCAGGTAGTCGGTGAAGTTCGCATTGCGAACGTGACCGCCGACCTGGATGATCTCCTCCATCACCGCAAGGCCGACGCCCTGGGCGATGCCACCTTCGATCTGGCCGAGCACCGACAGCGGATTGAGGGCCCGTCCAACGTCTTGCGCGGTAGCAATCTGCACGACCTTCACCAGCCCGAGCTCGACGTCGACGTCGACCACGGCGCGGTGGGCGACGAACGCGAACGCGGTATGGCAGTCACCTTGACCGTGTTCGTCGAGTTCTTCGGTCGGTCGATGGTGATGCTCGAAGGTCTCCACCAACGCGACACCAACCGTCGCATCGGCCACGCTGATCCGGAAGTCACCGATCGTGTCGACCACGTCACGACCGTCGATCGCGAAACGCAATGGGTCGATGCCGTACTCCGCGCCGAGCCGCTCGAACAAGCGCTCGCGCACCAGTCGACACGCACCATCGACGGCGCCCCCACTCATCCACGTCTGCCGCGACGCCGAGGTGGAGCCGGCAGACCCGATGGTCGTGTCGATCGGCTCGAGCACCACGTCGTCGACACCGAGCACGTCGCGGGCAATCTGCGCAGCGAGCGTCACGAAACCCTGGCCGACTTCGCTCGTTGCGAACTTCAGTGACGCCACCCCATCGCGCAGCGTGCATCGCGCCGTTGCGTAGTCGTCGAACCCTTCCGAGTACATGAGGTTCTTGATGGCGACACCCCACCCGATGCCGCGCCGCACGTTCGAGACCTCCGCGGTGAGACCCGCACCGCCGGGAAGGCGCATCGGGTCACCGTCGTGCCCGCCCACTGGCTCCGTGGGCAGCGGCAGCGCCGCGGTCTCGAGGATGCAGCGTTCGACCGGTGCGACATTCTCGATCACCTGCCCGGTGATGAGCCGATCGCCGGTGCGCATCGCGTTGAGCAAGCGGATCTGCACGGGATCGAGCCCACATGCCGCTGCGAGTTTGTCCATCTGGCTCTCGTGCGCGAAGCACGCCTGCACCACACCGAACCCGCGCATCGCACCGCACGGCAGGTTGTTCGTGCGCACCGCCCATCCGTCGACCACGGCGTTCTCGCAGCGGTACGGACCCTGCGTGTGTGTGACCGCGTTGATCAGCACGGCAGACGAGGTGGAGGCGTACGCACCGCCGTCCATCACGAAGCGCGCCTCGATCTTCACGATCCGGCCGTCGCGCGTTGCGTGGTGCCGCATCCAGATGCGTGCAGGATGGCGATGCACATGCCCGAGGAAGCTCTCCTCCCGGCTATACGCAATCCGGACCGGACGACCGGTGCGCAGCGCGAGCAGGCAGGTGTGCACCTGCAGGCTGATGTCCTCGCGAGCGCCGAACGCTCCGCCGACGCCGCCGAGGGTGAGACGAACTTGCTCGTCATCGAGACCGAGGCACGCCGCGATCTGGTGGCGGTCTTCGTGCAACCACTGCGTCGCGACGAACAACTCGATGCCCTTCCCACCGGGGTCGGGCAGTGCAAGGGCGGCCTCGAGTCCGAGGAACGCTTGGTCTTGCATGCCGATCTCGTAGTCACCTTCCACCACGATGTCGCCGACCACGGAGGTGTCGCCGCGAACGATGCGTTGGTGCCGGAACACGTTGCCGTCGGGATGGATCGGTGGATGGCTGCCGTCGACGGCGCGCTCGGGGTCGACCAAGGGGTCGAGCACCTCGTACTCGACCACGATCGCAGCCAGGGCGCGCCGACAGGTGTCGGGGTGATCGGCAGCGACCGCTGCCACCGGCTCACCGACGAATCGGACGTAGTCGCTCGCGAACACTGGCTGGTCGTGCGAGATCAGACCGTAGGTCGCCTTGCCCGGCACGTCGTCCGCCGTGACGATCGCCTCGACCCCGCGGATCGCCCACGCACCCGACAGGTCGATGCGAACGATCCGCGCAAACGGGTGCGGCGATCGGAGTGTCGCGCCCCACAGGCAGTGCTCAGCGGACAGGTCACCCGAGAATGCGAACGTGCCCTGCACCTTTGCGATGCCGTCGGGCCGAACGGGACTATCGCCCAGCCGACCCGTCACCGGCGCATCGACGCGCGTGCCGACCGCGCTCACGAGGCGCTCCGGCGGGCGACGGACACCCGTTGCACCGCCTCGATGATGCGCCCGTAGCCCGTGCAGCGGCACACGTTGCCCGACAGTTCCTCGCGGATTTCGAACTCGGTCGGGTCGGGCGACCGCTCGATGAGCGCATGTGCCGCCATGATCAACCCTGGCGTACAGAACCCGCACTGGACCGCACCGGCTTCGACAAACGCCGACTGCACATCGCTCGGTGAGCCAACGGGTGCGACACCTTCGATGGTGACGATCTCCTGCCCGATCGCCGAGGCGGCAAGGACGAGGCACGAACAGACCAGCTCGTCGTCGACCAGCACACTGCAGCTGCCGCACTCACCCTGCTCACAGGCACCCTTGGCACCGAGCAACCCGAGCCGCTCGCGCAACACGAAGAGCAGGCTCTCGCCCACCCACGCGTCCTGCACGTCACGATCGACACCGTTCACGCGCAGCGAGTACAGCTGGTTGGTCCCTCCGGTGACGGTCATGCTGCGCGCTCCGGGGTGATCGGCAGCGCCTGACGGAGCAATCGACCGGCGAGCACCTCGATCGCACGTCGGCGATAGGCAGCGCTCGAGCGATGATCGTCGATCGGCCGAGCCGCAGCAGCCGCCGCCGCCGCAAAGCGCGCCACGAGGTCGTCGGATGCCGCGCCAACCTCGAAATCGGCCTCGGCCGCCGCGAGAGCCTCTGCGTCGTGCGCCCGAAGGATCACGGGCCCGACGGAGCCGAGCGCGAGTCGCACGGACCGCGTCGGCACATCGACCGCCAGGCATGCGCTCGCCGTTGCGATCACCATCGCGTTGCGAACCCCGACCTTGCGATACCCCTGGAACCCGGTCAGCACGGGGATCGTGACGCCGACGATCAACTCGCCCGGTTGGAGCACTGTCCGCTTCGGGCCGCTGGCAAAGTCGGCGAACGCGACGTCTCGAGTGTGCGATGCCGAGGCGAGATGAACAATGGCGTCGAGCGCCGCGAGCACCGGCAAGCCATCCCCCGCTGGCGAGGCGGTGCCCAGGTTGCCGCCGATCGTGGCCGCGTTGCGGATCTGCGGTGACCCGACGGTGCGTGCCGCTTGCGCGAGCGCAGGTACGAGCGACGCAAGTGGCTCACGTGCGAGCTCCGCGTAGGTGACCGAAGCACCGATGGTGAGCGTGGCCGCCACCGGGTCGTGTCGCCAGGCACGCAACGTGCCGATCCGGCTCACGCACACCACGTGCTCGGCGCGCCGGTGGCCGCTGTTCAAGGCGACCATCAGATCGGTACCGCCAGCGAGAACTGTCGTGTCAGGCTCGGCGGCAAGTTGGTCGAGCGCTTCGTCGAGGGTGAAGGGGACCAGGACCGACATCTCGCCGATTGTACATTTCGTCAACCTCTGGCCACCGGTTCACCGGTTCAGTCGGGCGCACCGACGTACGGGCAATGGCGGCATCCGCTCGAACAGCAATACCCGCGGTCAGCGAGGAACGCCGCGGTGAAGACGCTGAAACCGGTGGCCGGGTCGCGATACGTCGGCGATCCGGAGCTCTGCGCCACACGGTGGCGGTCGACGATCTCGTCGAAACGAGGATGGGTGACCGCCAACCTCGTCGCGTCGGGTCGTTCGAGATGATCACCACGAACGTTCGGCACCACCGAAACCTACTGGGCCCGATCGTTGACACCGGGGTGTGAGTGACTAAGGTGACCGCACGTCGGCGTGTGATGGGGGTCACATCCTTGAGGACGCCGCGATACACCAACGAAGGGGGAAGGGTGACCACACATCGACCGAACGGCGTCCGCCGAGGACGGTTGCTGGCAGCAGCGATCGTGAGCCTCGGGCTGGTTGCAGGAGCCTGTAGCAAGAAGGACGAGACCACTACCACACCGACCGAGACCACGACCGTCGACACGGGTGTGACGACGGAGACGACCACGGCGGAGACGACGCCGACCACCGAGGCCATGAAGGATCCGGTCGCCGGTGGCACGGTCATCGTCAGCGGTGAAGCCGAAGTCGCCAACCCGTGGACACCGGCCGCCATGCAGTGCGACTCGTATTGCCAGCAGCGGGCACGCACGTTCTACGACCCGCTCGTGGCCTACAACGAAGACCTCGAGGTCACTGGCGTGTTGCTCGAGTCGTGGACGAACAACGCCGACTACACCGAGTGGACGTTCACCGTGCGCTCTGGCATCAGCTTCACCGACGGCACCCCGCTCAACGCTGCGGCCGTCGTGAAGAACCTCCAGGCGACCGGCACCGGTCTGCTCATCTCGGCCGCCGTCACCGACATCGGCAAGAACCCTGATGGGTCGCTCGCCATCGAGGCCACCGGCGACATGACGTTCACGGTCAAGACCGGCAAGAACGGCGATCTGTCGCAGCCACGGCCGTGGCCGAACCTGCCCGCCGCGTTCGCTGGTCAGCTCGGCTTCGTCGCCTCGCCCACGTGGCTCGACGCCGTTGCAGCGAACACCGGCGATGCCACCAAGCCGATCGGTACCGGCCCATTCATCGTCGAGAGCTACGCCCCGCGCGACAAGCTCGTCGTGAAGCGCAACCCGA
>JBMOFX010000040.1:0-14775 GCA_049318665.1 Ilumatobacteraceae bacterium
CCGACATCGTCAGCGCCTACCGCTTCGACCGAGTGGGCGAGGGGCCGTCGCGGGCGATCTACACGTTCTTCTACAACGTGTTCATCCGACAGTTGTTCGGTGTGCGCATGCGCGACATCAACTTCGCGTTCAAGCTGTGCCGTCGCTCGGTGTTCGACCACATCACGCTGCGCAGCGAGGGCTCGTTCATCGACGCCGAGCTGATCATCCGGGCCCGCAAGCTCGGCTACCACGTCATCCAGTTCGGCTGCGACTACTTCCCACGCACCCGCGGCGAGAGCACACTGTCCTCGTTCTCGGTGATCCGGCGGATCGTCGAGGAGATGTTCGAACTGCGCCGCGAACTCCGGGGCATCGTTCCCGTCGTCGGTTCTGGCTCGAACGCCTGACCCACGCCCGGGCCGCCGGGACGACCCGGACGGCCGTTGGTAGGATCGAGACGTCCACCGCCAACCGGAGCACCCACGTTGAACACCCGCGGGCCTGCGGCCCCATCACCGAGGCGCCGTCCTCCCGAGTCGCCACAACCTGGCACGCCCGGGCGGATGGGTCCCGACCCGGCACGATGGTTGCCGGTGATCGCGGCCGCGGTGGTGCTGCTCGTCGTCATCATCGCCGGCACGTGGGGCGGGGGCGGCGCGAGCAACGCCGACGATCCGACGGTGCTGGTGCCGAGTTCCGGTGGCGTGGTCGACTCGGTGCTCACCGTGCCGCCGAGCACCGGCGCACCGATTGCCACCAGCACGGTGCCCGAGGTCGAGAAGGTGCCGCTCAGCGCGGCGTTCACCTTCGGCGCGTCGGGTGACGACGTCCAGCGTGTGCAGCAACGCCTCACCGACCTCGGCTTCCAGCCCGGTCCGGTCGACGGCTACTACGGCTCGGCCACCCGTCAGGCGATCTGGGCCTACAAGAAGCTGCTCACCATGACGTCGTACCTCGACCTCGCCCGGCGAGACGACGCCAGCGTCGTCACCCCCGAGCTGTGGTCGCAGATGCAAGACGACATCGTCATCGCGCCGCGCCGCCCTGGGGCCGGCACGCATGTCGAGGTCTACCTCCCGCTGCAGGTGATGGCGGTGTTCCAAGACGACAAGCCCGTCTTCATCGCTCACATCTCCTCCGGCGAGCTCGACGAGAACGGCCAGCCCTACGAGTGGTGCGAGCTCGTCACCTACGACACCGACAACCAGGGGCGCCCGCTGACGGAGCCCGTCACTCGCGACGAGTGCGCGTTCTCCAAGACCCCCGGCGGCGTGTTTCGGTTCAACCGCCGGTACGAGGGCAAGCGGATGAGTCCACTCGGCGGCATGTACAACCCGGTCTACTTCAACTACGGGATCGCCGTGCACGGTGCGGAGAATGTGCCGAAGGAGCCCGCCTCTCACGGCTGCATTCGCATCAGCAACGACCTCGCCGATGTGTTCCCCACACTCGTCAAGAACCGCGACATGATCTACGTGTGGGGGCATGACGGGCGTGAGCCCGAGCAGTACTCGAAGCGCGAGTCGCTCCCCGACTTCAACAGGCCCAATCCGAACAGCACCAGCACGACGTCGACGAGCACGACCACCACCGTGGTGCCGGTCACGACGATCAAGCCGGAGTCGACGACGACGACGGTGAAGCCTCCGGCCACGACGACAGCGCCGCCTCCGGCCACGACGACCACCACGACGACCACGACGACGACCACGATCGCCCCCTGACGCTCGCCACCTGCCACCATTGCCAGATGGCGCAGATCGACTACGACGAGTTCGGGTTGTTCCACGAGAACGCAGCGGAGTACGGGTTGCCGTATCCGCCAGCGCCGACCGTCCGACGAGAGCGAGTGGTGGTCGACCCGGAGACGGACCGCGGCGTCAGCGCGCTGATCTGGGGTGAGCGACGTCCCTCGCTCGTCTTCCTGCACGGGGGCGCGCAGAACGCGCACACCTGGGACACGACGCTGATGGCGCTCGGTCAACCGGCGCTCGCGATCGACCTGCCCGGTCATGGCCACAGCGATTGGCGCGACGATGGCGCATACTCGCCCACGTCGATGGCTGCCGACGTCGCGGTCGTGATCGCGGCGCTGGCCTCGCCGCCGGTGCGGTTGGTGGGGATGTCGCTCGGTGGGCTCACCGCGATGGAGGTCGCGGCTCACCACCCCGAGCTCATCACCTCGCTCGTGATGGTCGACATCACGCCGGGTGTCAACGGCGCGAAGACGAAGGCCGTCACCGACTTCGTGAGTGGTCCACAGTCATTCCCGAGCTTCGAGTCGCTGCTGGAACGTACGATCGAACACAACCCGACGCGATCGGAGTCGTCGTTGCGACGCGGCATTCTGCACAACGCCCGCCAACTCGACGACGGCAGTTGGCAGTGGCGATACGACCGCAGCAGTCACGCCCGAGCCAGCGACGCGCCCGCCGAACAACCGTCGGGTGATCCCACGATCGCCGCGCTGTCGCCGCTGTGGGATCACTTCGGGCAGATCATGTCGCCGATGCTGCTGGTGCGCGGCTCGCTCTCGCCGGTGGTCGACGACGACGACGTCGCCGAAGCTCGTCGCCGCCAACCGACGATTCGCGTGGAGGTCGTCGACGGTGCCGGCCACAGCGTGCAGGGCGATCGACCACTCGAGCTCGCCGCGCTCCTGCGAGGGACCTGACAACCAGCACCGACGGTCAGGTCGCGACGGCCACCACGTCGACCCGGAGGTCGAGCACCTCCGACAACAGCCCGCTGCGTTCGTTCGCGGTATAGATCTCGAGGGTGAGGTCGCGGTCATCCGTTGCGATCGCGTCGACCCGGAGTGTGCGTTCGACGCGTGTGGCTCGCACGGCGGCGACCCGTCCGTCGTGGCTGCGATCGAGCCCGATCGCGATGCGCAGCATGCCTGCGAGGGCCCGCACCACGTGCCGCTCCTCCGCGGCCAGGGCTTGGAAGTCGGCGTGCGACGGCTTCGGGTTGCTCTTGCGGTGGTAGCGCGCCACCTGGGCGATGATCTCGATCTCGCGATCCGTCAACCCGGTGAGCTCGCTGTTGCGAATGACGTAGTACGAGTGCAGGTGGTGCTTGCTGTGCGAGATCACCAGACCGACGTTGGCGAGCAGGGCGGCAGCCTCGAGGTAGTCGCGGGCGTCTGGTGGCAAGCCGTGCAGATCGGTGGTCGCGTCGTACAACTCGAGCGCGAGCTGAGCCACGTGCTGGGAATGCACCGGGTCGTCGTCGCACCGCGTTGCCAATGCCGCGATGCTGCGTCGCGACACATCGCGGAGATGGTGCAGCACACCACCGCGCCCGCGGGCGATGGTGTCGATGAGGATGCCTTCGCGCAGCGCACCCTCGCTGAAGGTGAACTCGCCGATGTCGAACGCCTCGGCCACGCACTGCAAGACCAGCGCTCCCGCCGGGATGATGTCGGCGCGAGCCTGCTCGAGCCCGCGCACGGCCAGCCGCGACGATGGAGTGCGCTTGGCCACAAGCCGGTCGACGGTCTCATCGAGCTCCGCCCGGGTGAACGTGAATCCGTTCAACGTTCGCGGTCGGGCCTCGCCGCGCTCGGCGGTGACGAGCATGGCGATCGTCTCCGCCGTGCCCGACGACGCGACGGCGATGTCGAAGCCGAGTTCGGCGACCTCGCGTTCGAACCCGGCGAGCACGGAACGCACGTAGGTGCTGCACTCGTGGATCGACGGCGGGGAGGTATGGCCACCCGGGAAGAAGCGATCGGTGAGACGCACTGCGCCGAGCTTGAAGCTGCGCGCCGTGAGCATCTCGCCCCGTTGACCGACGAACACCTCGGTGGAGCCGCCGCCGATGTCGACCCCGATGAGCCGCGACTCGAACGCGGGGACGGCCTGGAGGACGCCGAGATGGATGAGCCTCGCCTCTTCGATACCGGAGACGATTTCGATGTCGACGCCGGCCTCCACGCGGGCCCGCCTGATGAACACGTCGTTGTTCTCGGCCTCGCGCACCGCGCTGGTCGCCACGGCGCGAATCGGCGCCTCGTGAACCGCCGCGACGCGGGCCATGTGCTGCAGCGACGCGATGCCGCGATCCATCGCGTCATCGGTGAGGAGCTTCATGTCGCCACCACCGTGGCCGAGACGAATGGTCTGCTTTTCACGAGCGATCACTTCGTATCCGTCGCCGACCACACGCGCGACCACGAGGTGAAAGCTGTTCGTGCCGAGGTCGAGTGCAGCGAGGACGGTCACGTCAGCCGAGTCGCGCCTGGCATGCCGGCAGCCCACCCAGTACACCGGCGCGGAACGCGTCGATCTTCTCGAATGCGGTGCCGCCCACCCCGGTCGTGGTCGACTCGTCGCCGAGGACGAGCGCGGTCTGCACCGCTTCGTCGAGGTCGCCCGCCGAGAGCAGGATCTCCTGATTCGGATTGGTCGCCGTGATCGTCCCGTCCGGTTGGACCGTCGGCACGATGTCCTTGATCCAGACACCGACGAGGCAGTCACCGAGCAGCGACCGCTGCTTGCCCTCGAGCGGACTGCCGAGCGCGGTCTGCACCGCGTCGGAGTACGCCACAGCGATCGGGTACGCGAGGGCAAGGTCGCCGAGGCGCCGATACAGCCCCTTCGTGAATGATTCGTCGTAGACCACCGTGTTCGTCGATGGGCAGAACGTTGCGGTGTTCTGCAGATCGGCCGGTGCGTAGTCGTCGCATGCCGGCACCTGGGTGTCGGTGAACGGGACCAGCGTCGGCGAGGTGAACGACACGCCGCTCTCGCGCAAGGCTGGCTCCCAGTAGGCCGCGAGTGTGGTGGGCAAGGCGGCCTGCATCTCGATGTAGCCGAGGTTGCCGCCACTGAGTGCGTCGGCCTGGTCGAGGAAGACCAGATCGATACGTGGGTTCGGATTGTTGACGAAGTCGGCACAGCGGGTCGCGCCCTTCAGGAACCCTTCCTGGAACGCACCAACTCGGTCGAATGCGCTGCCGTGCCCGTCTGGTGCGCTCGCCACGTCGAGTCCCGGGGGGTCGCGCACCTCGATCATCGCGATGAGGCCGGCCTTCACGTCGTTGTCGTCGAAGCTGATCAGGTCGCTCTCGCCGCGAGCGACGTGCGCCGCCCATGCCCCGGCGAAGCAGTCGGCCTGCTGTTCCATCTCGACCGTCGGCAAGTTCTGCGAGAGCACACCGGACCGCTCTTGGATCGCGTGGGCGTACTCGTGGGCGGCCACCACCCCGACCGCGGCGTCGCCGAGGTCGGCGACGAGCTGTGGGAGCAACTGGTCGTCGTCGTACACGATGAGGTCACCGCAGGTCGTGTAGAACGCGTTTTCGGCAACGTCGGCGTACGAGATCGGCCCGTCGCATCCCTTCGGGAGGTCGGTGCGGCCGTCGTACATCGCGTACACCCCCGACACCGGCTCGAACGTGCCGCCGTACAGATCGGTGTAGGTGTCGGACCAGTACTGGGTGATGTCGGCGAACGCAGCATCGATGAACGCGTCGTACGACCGCGGAGCCTTGTCGGCGCCGAAGTCGACGATGCTCGCGCCCGGTGGCACCGACCCCACCGTCGCCGGGGTATCCGTCGCCGGGGCATCGGTCGCCGGGCCAGTGCTCTCCACTGTCGCCACGCCGTCCGACCGCGTCGCCGACACCTCGACGGCCACGCCACACGAGGTCGCCAGCGCCGACGCGGTGACGGCGATCACGACCAGAGCGAGTCGGCGCGTGGAGAACGAGAACTCGCGCCTGGTGGCCCGGGCGGGCATGGGGTGGGTGTGCTCAGACACCAGCCGGAGCGAGACGAGCCATCTCGATGATCTCGTCGCGCTGGCCAGCAGCGATCTTGGTGGCCATCTCACGCACCTCGGTGGTCGCTGCGTGGTGCGCCGCATGGTCAGCCATGTCGATGCCCCCCTCGTGGTGCAGGGTCATCAGGCGGATGAAGATCGCGTCGGCCTCGGGGCCCGTTGCCGCAGCGAGTTCGCGCAGTTCGTCGTCGGTGGCGAGGCCCGGCATCTCGTCGATCGGCATGCCCATACCCATCCAGCTCATCGCCGTGTCCGTGTCGTTCGATTCCGGCGCGCCGAAGTCGCGCAGCAGTTGGATGAATCGGCCCACCTCGACCTCCTGGGAGGCGATGATGTCGCGGGCCATCACTTCGAGCTGTGTGCTCGTGTTCGGATCGTCGAGGTAGATCCAACCCATCTGCACCGCTTGTTCGTGGTGAATGCGCATGTCCTGGAGGAAGCCGATGTCGGCCGCATTCGGGTCGGGGAGCGCCTGGTTGTGCCCCACCACGTACCCGCCGGTCGCTGCAAGCACCAGCATGCCGATCAGGCTGACGACGATGGTGACCGGGTTCCTCCACCACGGGAGAATGGTCACGTCGTCGGCACCGTCAACGGCATCCTCAGGGTGATCGGCGAGTGCCGCGTGATCGGGGCCAACGGAGGTCGTCACGTCATTCAGCATGGCACGGAAGTCCGCGGATTACACGGCGTGGTGGCGAGGAATCGACGCCGGTGTGCTGATCGGCCTCGACCAACTGAACTGCGGCGCGAGCAGACGGCGATTTGCCGCCCGACTTTCAATCGCAAGCGACGTCCACGCCACCATGCTGTCCTCGTCCATCGCCACCCGGGTGACCCGACTGGCGGTGGCGCGCAGCGAAGGCTCGTCGTCCGGGTCGGCCCACGAAGCCGTCTCGATCGCGTTCGCGGCCGCTTCGACCGAGATCGAGGTGGCACCGGTGAGGTACATGCCGGCCATGATCCGGCGCTGAGCGTCCGACGCTCCCATGAGTGCCGCCAAACGATCAACCACGATGTCGCCCGATACACCCAGGTTCTGCGCGAGGACGTCGATGTCGGAACGGCGGAGTTCGAGCAGGCGAGTGGTGTGGTCGCTCCGGCAGGCACGGACCAGTTCGATGTAGGCGCCGAGCACAGATGTCGTGTCATCCGGGTCGAACGAGCGGGCGTCGGTGCTCGACGACACCACACCGAAGGGGCGGATGTCGAGCGCGACCCGATTCACGAACGCCTCCCGCAGCTCCACGCCGTACAGGTCGGTCACCTCCGTCGCCAGCGCGGGCGTGAGCAGTGTGCGCGCCCGCTCGAACCGTCGCAGGTCGCGTACGGAGAACCGACCCATGCTGCGGCGGGCAAGGGTGCGCAGTCGCAGGTGGTGGGCGCGGCGGTGCTCGACCAGCACGGTCGCAACGCGCCGAGCGAGCCGGTCACCGAGCGCGTCGAGCGCGTCGACCATCGTCGATTCGGTCATCGTCCGACCGAGCTGTCGGCATCGATCACACCAGCGCACGCCAGGGCATTCCGAGTGGCCGCCACGGTCACCATGCGATCGCCTTCGGCCAGGCGGAGCACCATCTCGATCGTCTCTGCCGACGGTGGGGTCGCTGCGACGTGCTCGATCAGCACCTGCACGTCGGCACGACGCGGGACGGGCGTCGGATCGTGATCGTCGAGGGCTCGCAGCGTCCGGGTGAGACGGAAGTAGGCGGCCACCAGCGATGCGGTGCTGCCCTCGTCGAATGGGACGGAGATCCCGCCGCCGGAGAGGACGCCGACGGCGATCGACAGGTCGGACCGCGACGAGTGGCTGATCAGCGAGGGGACATCGACGCCGTAGATCGACGCGATTGCGCCGACCGTCTCGGCGTCGAGGGGAAGCAGCCCGTCCTCGGCGTCGCGGAGGTCGCGGGTGGAGAACCTGCCGTGACCGCGCGCAGCAAGCCAACGAAGCGGTCGACGCGAGCGGTGGCGCTCGTCGCGCAAGCGGGTCGCGAAGCTCCGCGCGAACTCTGCGGTTGCGACCTCAGTGTGCAGTACGTGGTCCATGACCCGATCACCTCCGGCCTGTTCATCGGCACATCGGGACCGGAAGTCAAGCGCAAACCCGTCGAATCGGGTGCAGTACCGTGCGCGTCCATGGGGATCTCGATCGACGCACTCACGACCATCAGGTACGACGTGGTCGAATCGAGTGGACACGGGATCGCGGTCGTCACGCTCGACCGTCCGGAGACCCGCAATGCGCAGAACCAGCGGATGACCTACGAGATCAACGCCGCGTTCGACGACGCGGCCCGCCGGCCCGAGGTAAAGGTGATCGTGCTCCAGGCTGACGGCCCGCACTTCTCCAGCGGTCACGACCTGCGCGACCGGGAGGACCCGGCGCAGTTCGACACCGTGTCGACGAGCGGTGGCTTCGATCGCGAGGGCGCAGAGGGCTACATGGCGTGGGAGGAGGAGGTCTACTTCCAGATGTGCTGGCGGTGGCGGAACCTGCCGAAGCCGCTGATCGCAGCCGCGCAGGGCAAGACCATCGCCGGAGGGTTGATGCTGCTCTGGGTGGCCGATGTGATCGTGGCCAGCGATGACGCGCTGTTCAGCGACCCGGTCGTTGGCATGGGTGTCAACGGGGTCGAGTACTTCGCACACCCGTGGGAGTTCGGCGCTCGCAAGGCGAAGGAACTGCTGTTCACCGGCGATTGGGTGACAGCGGAGCAGGCTCGCGAGGTCGGGATGGTGAACCACGTGGTGCCACGAGACGACCTTCGGCCGTTTGTGATGGCCATGGCCGACCGCATCGCGCAACGGCCGTCATTTGCGTTGAAGCTCGCGAAGGAGAGCGTCAACCAGGCCCTCGAGGCACAGGGTCAGTTCACCGCGCTCCGGGCGGCCTTCTCGCTGCAGCACCTCGGCCACACCCACAACCGCGTTCGGTTTGGACTACCGATCGATCCGGGGACTCGCTGACGGCATGGTGAGCCACCACAGCAGCGCCGTGAGCGACAGGCCGTCACGCACACGGCCGGCGGCGATCTCGGCCCGCAGCCGGTCGATCGGAACCCATTCGACCCGCTCGCTCTCCGACGGGTCGCTCGGGTCGCCTACATAGGAGGCGCCCGCTGCCTCGAACAGATGGAACGTCGCATCGCTGGTTCCGTTGTGCGGGTAGTACGTGGTGAGGTGGCTCAACGGCCCCGGCGACCATCCGGTCTCTTCGAGCGCTTCCCGCGCGCCCGCCTCGATGGGTGTCTCTCCGTCGTCGACGCGGCCGGCGGGCACCTCCCAACCCCAGGAGTCGGTGGTGAACCGATGACGCCAGAGCAGCAGCACCCCGCGATCCGGGTCGTGGACCACGGTGCCGGCAGCCTCCGCGGGCATGCGGATGACGTGGTGCTCGAACCGGTCACCGCCGGGGATCTCGATGTCGGTCAGCGCGAGTCGAATCCACGGGCTGTCGTAGACGATCCGCTCACCGTGCACGGTCCAACGCATGTGGCGAGCGTAGGTCAGGGGCGTGCATCGAGCGACGGCGCTGCACGGCGTCGACCGTCATCAGCACCAGGCCCGCCCACACCAGGGCGAAGCCAAACAGCCTCGACGCAGGAAGCTCCTCGTGGTACACGAGCCATCCGAGCAGGAAGTTGGTGGTGGGGATGATGTACTGCATCGGCCCGAGCAGGGTGAGCGGCACACGCTGGGCGGCCCACGCGAACAGCATCAGCGGCACGACGGTCGCGATGCCCGTGCACGCGATGAGGACGAGGTGCAGCCCGTCGGCGGTGTTCGGGATGCTGTCGGCAGCTGGCGCGGCGAGCATCACGACGATCACGGCGGGCACCACGACGACGAACGATTCCGCCGACATGCTCTCGAGCGGTGACAGCGGCACCTGCTTCTTCAACCAGCCGTAGAGGCTCCACGACAACGCAAGCAGCAAGGCGATCACCGGGAATCGCCCGTAGGTGATCGTGAGCACCACCACCGCAATGACGGCAAGAGCCACGGCGATCCGCTGCATGCGGGAGAGGCGCTCGTGGAACACCAGTACGCCGACAGCCATCGTGCCGAGCGGGCTCATGAAGTAGCCGAGCGCCGTCTCGATCACGTGGTCGTTCACGACGGCGAAGACGTACGTGCACCAGTTGACGGTGAGCAAGAGCGCCGCGAGCACCACGCGGCCGAGCAGAGCACGACTCTGGAGGACCGGGCGCAACCGGGCCCACCGACCCGTCACCGTGAGGATCGACGCCATGATCAGCGAGGCACTGATGATCCGCCAGCCGACGAGCTCGAATGGGTTGAACTCGTGGAGTTGCTTCCAGTACAGCGTGAGCGCACCCCACGTGAGGTACGCGGCGAGGCCAGCGATGATGCCGCTGCGGAGTTGTTGGGCGTCGTCGTGCACGAGGCCGCCCACGCTACGGCTGGACGCACTCCAGCGCGAGCGAGTTCAGGTCCTCGTTGCGCAGCAGGGTGACGCTGGGGTCGCGATGGTGCGTGTCGTGCAGGAACGTGAACGACAGACCGGTGTCGGGGTCGCACCAGCAAAGCTGCCCACCCGCGCCGTGGTGTCCGAACGCTCGGGGGGCGTTGGGGAACCAGCGGTATCGATGCAGCCCGTCAGCGCCGGCCACGACCCCGGCGATCGTGCGCAGCGCCGGCACCCCGTCACTCACGTTGATGCTGGCGTTCCGAACGGTGCGCAGGGCGTCGCGCATCCACGGGGAGTCGTCGGCGAGCACGTGCTGGTAGACGAGGGCAACGTCGGCAGCGCGAGCGCGCCCACCGCCACCCGGCATGCATGCCGATTGGAACACGGGGTCGTTCATCGCCACCATCGCGTCGGCATCGATCGGCGCCAACGGGACCCTGTCGGGCTGGCCGCCGTAGGCGGCGAGGAGTGCCGCCATCCCGTCGGCGTCGGCGTCGGTGGGGCGCTGGCCGGTGGCTCGGATCTCCACCACGGGGGCCTCGGTGGTGCGGGTGAGGATCGCAGCGGCACCGGCCGGTTCGGTGACCCGCCGATGGACGACGTCTTCGAACGGTTGGCCGGCGAGCGTCTCGATCAGTTCGGCGATCACCCAGTGCGCCGACACGGGGTGGTACTCCGTGACGGTGCCCGCCGGGTACTGGAGCGACCAGCGAGCGAAGCGGCTGCGGCGACCCTCGCTCGAACCCCAGTGGTTGGGGCCGATGTTGGCCAGGGGAAAGCCGCCCTGCATGGTGAGCAGTTGCAGCACCGTCACCGCGTCCTTGCCGTTCTCACCGAACTCGGGGATGTACTCGGCCACGGGTGCGGTGAGTTCGAGCGCGCCGCTCGCGATCTCGGGCACGAGCGCGAACTGCACGATCGTCTTCGTGGCACTGAAGATCACGAACCGGTGCGCATCTGTCGCAGTACCGAACGATCGCCCCGCTACCACCCGACCGTGGAGTCCGAGCGCGTACTGCGCGGCGAGGGAGCGGCCGCTGTCGATCTCGGCCTGGATGCGTGACTCGAGTCGGCCGACGGCGTCGAGATCGACGCTGCTCACTGCTGCTTCCAACCGTTGAAGTACGTCACCTTCTCGGCGGGGAGGCGACTGCCGGGTTTGAAGTCGGAGCCGGTGTGATACGCCACGGGAGTGAGTGCCACCTGGCTCACGTGCTCGGGGATACCGAGCAGTTCAGCGGCCTCGCGCTCGTAGCCGAGATGCAGCGTCGTCCACGCCGTGCCGAGGCCGCGGCTGCGTGCCGCGAGCATGAAGCTCCACACCGCCGGGAGGATGCTGCCGTACAGCCCGGCGAGCAACCCCTGCGGCATGTCGCCGGTGGGTCGGCCGATGTAGCACGGGATCACGAGTGCGGGCACGAGATGCATCACCTCGGACAGGTGGTCGCTCGACGACATGATCGCGTTGGCGTCGCTGCGGCCCGTGCGCTCGACGGCATCGCGCTGTGCAGCCATGTACGGCTCGTAGGCGCGGCGATAGAGATCGGCGAGGCCGAGCTTGAGGGCCGGGTCGTCGACGACCAGCCATCGCCACTGCTGGACGTTGCCACCGGCGGGCGCCTGGGTGGCGATGCGAATGCAGTCGACGATGAGCTCGCGCGGCACGTCGCGCTCGAGGTCGAGGCGCTTGCGGACCGCTCGGGTGGTGGTGAGCAGGTGATCGGTCTGCGCCAGATCGAAGTTGGAGGTCATGGCTTCGTAGAGTACGAGGCGCCCCCCGAGCGTCGTGGATCCGAGGTACCGATGACCAGCCCCCGCGAGCAGTGGCAGGAGGCCTTCGAGGCCACCCGCCTCCGCAGTGCCGACTTCACCACCATGTCGGGCGTGCCGCTCGACCCCGTGTACGGACCGGCGGACGGGTCGGGCGAGTACCCGGGTCAGTACCCCTACACACGCGGCCCGCACGCGTCGATGTATCGCTCGAAGTTGTGGACGATGCGGATGTTCGCCGGGTTCGGCACGGCGGAGGACACCAACTGGCGGTTCAAGGAGATCATCCGCTCGGGCGGTGACGGGCTGTCGACCGCGTTCGACATGCCGACGCTGCTGGGCCTCGACAGCGACGATGCGATGTCGCTCGGTGAGGTGGGGCGGTGCGGCGTGGCGATCGACACGCTCGCCGACATGGAGGATCTCTACGCGGGGATCGATCTCGGCGCTACCACCACGTCGTTGACGATCAACTCGCCGGCGGCCGCGATCTTCGCGATGTTCGTCGCGCAGGCCGAGCGCGCCGGGGTCGATCGTTCACGGCTCGGCGGCACCCTCCAGAACGACATCTTGAAGGAGTACCAGGCGCAGAAGGAGTTCGTCTTCCCGCCACGCCAGAGCATGCGGCTCGTGCGCGACACGATCGCCTTCACCGCTGCCGAGATGCCGCGGTGGAACTCGGTGTCGATCTCCGGCTATCACATCCGCGAGGCCGGTTCGACGGCCGCCGAGGAACTGGCGTTCACGCTCGCGAACGGTTTCGCCTACGTCGAGCTCGCGCTGCGCGCCGGGTTGCCGATCGATTCGTTCGCGCCACGGCTGTCATTCTTCTTCAACGCGCACATCGACTTCTTCGAGGAGATCGCGAAGTACCGCGCCGCGCGCCGCATCTGGGCACGCTGGCTGCGTGATCGCTACGGCGCGCAACACGAGCGCAGCATGCAGCTCCGGTTCCACGCGCAAACGGCCGGTGTGTCGCTCACGGCCCAGCAGCCCGAGGTCAACATCGTGCGCACGGCGATCGAGGCGCTCGCCGGTGTGCTCGGCGGCACCCAGTCGCTGCACACCAACTCCATGGACGAAGCGCTCGCGCTTCCCACCGAGAAGGCGGCACGCATCGCGCTGCGCACCCAGCAGGTGATCGCACACGAGACCAACGTCGCGCACGTCGCCGATCCGCTGGGCGGCTCGTGGTTCGTGGAGGAGCTCACTGACGAGATGGAGCGTCAGGCAGAGGCACTGTTCGCGCACCTCGACGAGCTCGGTGGCGGTTCGATGCTGGAGGGCTGCATCAAGGGGATCGAGGACAACTGGTTCCAGGGCCGGATCGCCGATTCGGCCTACGACCTCGAGCGCGCGCTCAACGAGGGACGCCGGATCGTGGTGGGGGTGAACCGGTTCACCGATGGCAATGACGACGACGAGCCCGACCTGCTCGAGATCACCAACGAAGATGAGCAGCGACAGTTGAAGCGGCTGCAGGCAGTACGGCACGATCGCAACCAGACGGCCGTCGACGAGGTGCTCGCCCGTTTGGCGGCCGAGGCGGCCGACCCCGAGGTGAACCTGATGCCCACGCTGATCGAGGCGTCGACGACGTACGCCACGCTCGGCGAGATGATGTCGACGATGGGGCAGGTGTTCGGCCACCACGTCGAGGTGCCCACCATCTGACGCGCCTATCTGCCAGCGCGATGCGGCGAGGTCGTACGCTGCGGCCATGACCCACCGACCGTTGCTGGTTGTGCTCATCAGCGCAGCGCTGCTTGCGGCATGCGGGAGTGGCGAGTCGGGCGAGAACGCAACTACCACGACGGTCACGCTGCCGGTCGGATCGCTCCCGAGCCCGGTGACGTCGGCGGTGCCGACCAGCGTCACGGCGACCACGACGGTGCGCACCACCCTGCCGGCCACGGTGCCCGCCACCGCACGGCCCACCACCACGGTCGCGACCAGTACGACCTCACCCACCAGCACGACGGTGGCGTCGAAGGTGCCGTGCACACTCGACCGGATCATCGCCGACACGCAGACGACCTACCCGGGCATCACCGCCACGGGGCTCCGTTGCGCCGATGTCTGGGCTTCGTGGATCGGTACGCCCGACAGCGCCGATGCGGACGGCTTCTTCGCCGTGGCGTCATGGGACGGCAGCGTGTGGGAGCTGCGCAACCTCGGCACCGCTGGCATTTGCGAAGACGGCGGCGTGCCGACGCAACTGTGGGACAGCCTCGGCTGCAGCGACTGAGCACGCGCCACTCCGAGACCGCTCACCGACCTTTCTCGCATCATGCGTCGTGCTGTGGAACACTCGTACGCCGACCGGACGGGCGTCCGGCGTGGCGGCCCTGCGGCCGCGTGAACGAGTGAGGGGAGGACCGACGTGAAGAAGAGGAGCATTCAGCTCGTTTCAGCACTGATGGTGCTGGGCCTGGTAGCAGCAGCGTGTTCGGAGGAGGAGACGTCGACGGCGACAACGGTCGCTCCCGCGACGACCACGGCGGAAACGACGGAAACCACCACGGCTGACACGGCACCGGAGACCACGGCGGCCGCTGGCGAGGACGTGAACGCCTGGGCCTTGGCCTACACCGGTGGCACCGCCGGCCCGGCGGGCGCCGACGTGGTGAGGATCGGCTACGTCAACCAGGAGGACTTCTTCCCCGAGAACACGATCGGTCTCGAGGCCGCTCGCGCCTACCTCAACGCCGAGTTGGGTGGCGCAGCCGGCAAGACGATCGAGATCGTGCCGTGCAAGATCGGCATCGCGGAAGATGGCGCGAAGTGCGGCACCGAGC
>JBMOFX010000041.1:0-14688 GCA_049318665.1 Ilumatobacteraceae bacterium
GTTGGGTCGCGGTACGAACACGCTCGCGGGTACCGTGCCGACCACCTTGGCTGTGGCGTGGTACGCCACCTTCACGCTGACCGCGCCGTACGCGGCGGTCCGAGGCGACGCCGCGAACCGATCGGCGACCTCACGCTGCACCATCACCACGATCCGACCGATCGCGGGAACGTCGTCGAGTAGATCGCACACGAGCGGCGTCGCCACGTTGTACGGAAGGTTCGCGACGAGCACCCACGGTGCTTCACCGGCGAGCACGGTGCCCCAATCGAGCGACATCGCGTCGCCTTCGATCACCTCGACGTTCGGTACATCGGCCACGACCGCCCGCAGCACCGGCACGATGCCGCGATCGACCTCCACCGCACGGATCTGCGCGCCCGTCTCGGCGAGCGCCAACGTGAGCGACCCGAGTCCGGCACCGATCTCGAGCACCCGGTCGCCGATGCCGACGTTGGCGAGACGGGCGATCCGGCGGACCGTGTTGGGGTCGGCGACGAAGTTCTGCCCGAGTGATCGACGTGGGGCGAGACCGTGATCGGCGAGGAGGCGGGTGACGTCGGGACGGTTGAGCACCGTCACCAGTCGATCTGCACCGGCACCGGCGCGTCCGACAGATCGGCGATCGTCGAGAACAGGTCGGTGTCGATGGTGATGATCACGTTCGCCTGGGTCGTGCGGCTGACGGAGTTGGTGCAGGTGAGTTGCAGCCCGTTGTCGAGGTTGACCACCGTGATCTGCTGGTTGAGTGGCACACCGGTTGCCGTGCACGAGTTGGGCGTGAGCCCGTTGTAACGCTGGTATGACGCCTTCCCAGTGGACACGTTGGAGCCGGTGGTGATCGGGGTCGCAGGGGCCACGATGACAGGGGCCTGCGCCGGTCCGTTGGTCTCGAGGAAGATCGGGGTCTCGGGCCCAACGGTGGGCGATGGCTGCTCGGCGGACGCGACGTTGGGAGAACCGCCTGCATCGCTGCGGTCGAGGATCCAGATGCTGGGCAACGCCACGACGGTGAATGCGGTCGCGAACACGATCCGCCTCCGTTCCCGTCGTTCCATTGCGAAAAGGCTAGGAACCCATCACCCGTTTCGCAAGGCAACGTGCCTGCTCGCGGGCCACCCGCAGGTCAGCCGTGGTGCGCGAGCGCCGGAAAAGCCTGACGAGATGCCTCGACGGTCGCGGCGGCGACCTCTTCGACCGGCACCTTGCACAACAGCGCGATGCGCTCGACGACGTGCATCACGAAGCTCGGCTGATTCGTGCGACCTCGATGCGGGGTCGGTGCGAGGTAGGGGCTGTCGGTCTCGACGAGGCGCCGATCGGCCGGGCAGAGTGCCGCCGCCTCGTGCACGTCGGTGGCACTTGGGAACGTGACGATGCCGCTGAACGACAGAAAGGCGCCGAGGTCGAGACACCGTCGGGCCTCATCGGGGCCGCCGGTGAAGCAGTGGAAGATCGTCCGCTCCGGTGTGCCTTCCGCGGCGAGCACGTCGAACGTGTCGGCCCACGCGTCGCGGGTGTGGATGACGAGCGGGAGTTGGCGGTCATGAGCGAACTGGATCTGGGCGGCGAACACCGCACGTTGCGCGTCGCGGGGGGAGTGGTCGTAGTAGTAGTCGAGCCCGGTCTCACCGATCGCGATCACGTTCGGATCGTCGAGGAACGGTTCGATCGTGCCAACACCGTGGCTCGCCTCGTGCGGGTGGAGGCCGGCGGTGGCGTAGATGCCGTCGTGTGCGGCCGCGATCTCGATCGCGGCGCGGGTGGTGGCTGCGTCGCAGCCGACGGTGATCATCTGGGCCACCCCGGCGGCACGCGCCGCTGTGATCACCTCGTCGAGCGCTGCGCCGCGGGTGTCATAGAGGTGGCAGTGGGTGTCGACGAGCTCCACGACATCACTGCTTGCGCGGGAACATCGGTGCACCCTTGGTGACGGGGAGGCCCCCGGGGTAACCGCCCCATGCGGCGGCGGCGGGCAGGCGCTGGTCGGCGACCTGGCCGTCGAGGCCGATCCGCTCCCAGACCGCCTGTGATGTGGCGGGGATGGCCGGCGACGCGAGCACCGCGACGATGCGCAGCGCTTCGAGCGCATCGCCCATCACGGCGTCGACAGCCGGGCCGGGCGCTGCCTTCCACGGTTCGTTCGCCTCGAGGTGAGCGTTGGTGGCGCGGATGAGACTCCACGTGGCGTCGAGTGCCCGGCTCGGTTGCACGTCGGCCCACCCGGTAGCCGTCGCGGCGTACGCGTCGGCCGCAGCAGCAGCGAGCGGCGAGTCGGGGTTCGGCGTCGGACCGACGCCACCGCACTGCTTGCCGACGACGGTGGCGACGCGCGAGAGCAGGTTGCCGAGGTTGTTGGCAAGGTCGCTGTTGTAGCGGCTGGTGAGGCCTTCGACGGTGAAGTCACCGTCCTGGCCGTAGCTGGTCTCCGCGAGCACGTAGTAGCGGAACCCGTCGACCCCGAAGTCGTCGATCAGGTCGAGCGGGTTCACCACGTTGCCCGACGTCTTGCTCATCTTCTCGCCGCCGACGAGGAGCCATCCGCCGACGGCCCAACCGGCGGGGAGCTCGATGCCGGCGCTCATCAGCATCGCTGGCCAGTACACGCAGTGATGGCGGATGATGTCCTTGCCGATGAGGTGACGTGCCGGCCACCAGCGTTCGAACAGTTCGGCGTCGGTGCCGAAGCCGACTGCGGTGAGGTAGTTGGCGAGGGCGTCGAACCACACGTAGGCGACGTGCTTGGGGTCCCATGGCAGCGGGATGCCCCACTGCAGGCTGGTGCGGCTGACCGAGAAGTCGCGGAGGCCGCCTCGGATGAGGCCGAGCGCTTCGTTGCCGCGGAACTCGGGGACGATGATGCCGGGGTGTGCTGCGTACCAGTCGAGCAGACGATCTTGGAAGCGGCTGAGACGGAAGAAGTAGTTCTCCTCCTCGAAGTACTCGACCGGCCGCTTGTGGATCGGGCAGAGGTCGCCATCGAGCAACTCGTCGTCGGTGTAGTACTCCTCGCACGCTACGCAGTACTTGCCGGCGTAGACATCGAGCTCGATGTCGCCTGCGTCGTAGCACCGCTGCAGCAGTTCCTGGACGCCGATGCGATGACGCTGCTCGGTGGTGCGGATGAAGTCGTCGTTCGCGATGTCGAGCCGCCGCCACGCCTCTTGGAACAGGGGTGCGATCTCGTCGGTGAAGTCCTGCGGACTCTTGCCGGCGGCCTCGGCGGCCTGCTGGATCTTCAAGCCGTGCTCGTCGGTGCCGGTGAGGAAGTGCACGTCCTCACCGAGGAGGCGGTGCCAGCGCGTGAGCGCGTCGCCGATGATCGTCGTGTACGCATGGCCCAGGTGCGGGCGAGCGTTGACGTAGTAGATCGGCGTCGTGACGTAGTAACGGTCCATCGAGGGGTTCCTTCCTCCGACCGGTGACGATACGGCCCGGGCGGTGGTGGCAGCGCATGCTTTCCACCGTGGCAGCCCGACCGGCCACACTCATGGGATGAGTGAGTTCGATGACGCAACGGCTGTCGACCCGGACGGACGTTGCCAGATCCATGACGGCTGGGACATCGGGGGCAACGCCAACGGAGGATACCTCCTCGCATTGGCAGCCAACGGTTTGCGCCACGTTGCCGGTCGACCGGATCCGATCTCGATCACCGCGCACTTCCTTGCGCCAGGCCTTCCCGGCGAAGCCTCCGTCACCGGGACGGTGGTGAAGGCCGGCCGCCGGTTCACGACGGTGTCGGGCTCGCTCGAGGCCAACGGCCGCACCGTGGTGCAGGTGCTCGGCACCTTCGGCGACCTCTCGTCGGAGCCGGGGTCCGACTTCGTTGCCCTGCACGGCGCGTCGCCCGACCTGCCGCCGATCGAGCGTTGCGTGCCGCGCACGGAGCGTTCCGACTTCCCGGTTGGTCTGATGCGCCGGCTCGACGTCCGCATGCACCCCGATCACGTCGGTTGGATCAACGGCACGAAGCGCGATGTACCGGAGATGGCAGGCTGGTTCGCGTTTGCGGACGGTCGCGCCGTCGACCCGCTGGCGCTGCTCCTCGTCGCCGACGCACTCCCGCCTGCGGTGTTCCATCTCGACATCCCGGCCGGGTGGGTGCCGACGGTGGAGTTGACGGTCCATGTTCGAGCGATTCCGGTGCCGGGCCCGCTGCGCTGCGTCTTCCGTACCCGTTTCGTGCACGGTGGGATGCTCGAAGAAGACGGCGAGGTGTGGGACCAGAGTGGGACGTTGGTGGCGCTGAGCCGTCAGCTCGCGTTGCTGCCGCGATAGCGACCGGCCCACTTCACACCAGCGGCGAAACCGCCGATCGCGAGGCCGGTCGCCGCGACCGTTTGCGAGGTACGACGCGCGACCGCCTTCGTCTTGCGGCTGAAGATCACGATCGGCCAGCCGCGTCGTTGCGCGATGCGCTCGAGCTTCGAGTCGGGGTTGACCGCCACCGGATGACCGACGGCTTCGAGCATCGGCAGGTCACTCGCCGAGTCGCTGTACGCGTAGCACTGACGGAGGTCGAGGCCTTCCCAACGGGCCAGCTCTTCGATCGCTTCCACCTTGCCCGGCCCGTAGCAGAACGGCCCGGCGAGCTTGCCGGTGTAGACACCGTCGACGATCTCGCTGACGGTGCCGATGCCGGCTGTCATGCCCATCGCACCGGCGAGCGGATTCACGAGCTCGACCGGTGATGCCGACACGATGTAGGTGGCGCGGCCGGCGTGGCGATGCATGTCGACGAGATCGAGCGCCTCGGGTCGGACGCGCTCCAGCAGCTTCGGCACGACGTCGGTGTTGAGGCCGACGAGGTCGTCGTGCCGGACACCTTCGACGGCACCGAGGATGCGGTCGCGGACACCGTGGCTCGTCTCGTCGCTGGCGCCGGTGTACCGGAAGCTCAACGCATCGACGGCGTCCTTCATGAACGCACCTCGGTGGATGAGCCCGGCACGCCATGCGGCGATCCCGAACACGAAGGTGCTCGAGCCGCTGATGAGGGTGCGGTCGAGGTCGAAGAAGGCCGCGCTCGGGCCAGTGCTGGCGATCTCGAAGTACTCACTCATGTGGCATCGATCCGGGGGAGGGTGAGGGCGATGTCGAACACCCGTCGCTTGGCGACACCGAGCGACGCCGTCACCGTAGCGACCGCAGCCTTGTGCGTGAGGCCATCGTTGACACGCTCGACGAGCGCTGCCCGAATCGTGTCGTCGTCGGCGGGGCCGGTGTCGGGTGCGCCGGCGACGACGACCACGTATTCCCCGCGTGGCTCGCGCTCAGCGACGAGAGCTCGTGCCTCTGCGAGCGTGCCGCGCCACATCTCCTCGTGGAGCTTCGTGAGTTCTCTCGCGAGAGCGACCGGTCGCACGTCGCCACAGTGCTCAGCGAGGTCGGCGATCGTGCGGGCGATGCGATGCGGAGCTTCGTAGACGACGGTCGTCCGGCGCTCGGTTGCAATCTCCACGAGGCGTCGCTTGCGGTCGCCGCCGCTGCGCGGGATGAACCCCTCGAAGACGAAGCGGGTGGTGTCGAACCCGCTGAGGATCAGCGCCATCACGAGCGCTGCCGGCCCGGGGATCGCGGTCACCTCATGGCCGGCGTCGAGCACCGCTCGTACCAGCCGTTCCCCGGGGTCGGAGATCGCTGGCGTGCCCGCATCGCTCACCAATGCGACGTCGTGGCCCTCGTTGAGCAGTTGCACCACCTGGTCGACCCGCGCCCGCTCGGTGTGCTCGTTGGCGACGGCCATGCGGGTGCCGGCGAGCCCTGCGTGCTGGAGCAACTTGCCGGTGCGGCGGGTGTCTTCGCAGCACACCAGCGTTGCGACGCGGAGCGCGTCGACGGCGCGCGGTGACAGGTCGCCGAGGTTGCCGATGGGTGTGGCGACGAGCACGAGCCGGCCGCGACGCGGTTCACTCACAGCGCAGTTCGATCTGCAGACCGACGTGCAGACCCCAGCGTCCGAACGCGCCGGCCTCGGCCTCGATGATCGAGCGGGCGTGCCAGACGGGCGCACCGACGCGGTTGCGACGCATCAGCATCGTCTTGATGACCGTGCCGCGCTCGTCGAGGTACGCGACGTCGAGGGGGAAGCGCATTCCCACCGTGTGGATCCAGCGGCATTTCTCGAGGACGAACGCTCCATCCAGGTGATCGCGGCCGAGGAGACCGCGACGCCGAGACGCGCCGGTGCTGGCCACCTCCGCCGAGGCCATCACGATGTCGTCGCTGATGATCCATGGCACGCGCCCAGCCTGCCACGGCGGCAGCCCTTCGACTCGCGCGCCTACGATCCGCGACCATGTCCACCGAGTCCAACGCCCTGTTCACCTCCGCTGCCGAGCAGGCGTTTCAGGTCGCGGCCGGCGAGGTGTCACCGGTCGAGCTGGTCGAGCGGGCGTTGGCACGCATCGAGGCGGTGCAGCCGACGTTGAACTGCTTCGCCCATGTGTGGGCGGACGAGGCGAGAGCGGAAGCGCGCGCCGCTGCCGACGCGGTTGCCGCCGGAGGTCCGCTCGGTGTGCTGCACGGCGTGCCGGTTGCGGTGAAGGAGACGACGCAGGTTGCCGGCCGGCGGTTCACGGCGGGATCGCTGACGCAGGAGCACACGGTGGCGACGTTCGACGCGGCCATCGTTCGCGCGCTGCGCCGGGCCGGGGCGATCATCGTGGGCGCCACCACCTCGCCCGAGTTCGCGCACACCCTGGTGACCGACAGCCCGCTGTGGGGCCCGACCCGCAACGTGTGGGACACCGATCTCGCTCCGGGCGGCTCATCGGGGGGCAGTGCGACTGCCGTGGCCGCTGGCTGCGTGGCGCTGGCAGAGGGCAGCGACATGGGCGGATCAGTGCGCATCCCTGCGGCGTGGTCGGGTGTCGTCGGCTTGAAGCCCGGTCTCGGGCGGATCCCGATGGACGTGCTGCCCGGACTGTTCGACTCGATCAGCCACCACGGACCGCTCGCGCGCAGTGTCGACGACGCCAGGTTGTTCCTTGCCGCGACGCAGGGCCCGGACGAAGCCGACATCCAATCCGTCACCACCCCGCTCGACCTCTCGAAGCCGCTCGTCGGCGACGTGCGTGGCATGCGGATCGCAGTGAGTCTCGATCTCGGCGACTACGCGGTCCACCCCGAGATTCGTGCGGCCGTGCAACACGCGGCCGACGCGCTGGCTGCGGCCGGCGCGATCGTCGAGCCGGTCGATGTGCACTTCAATGCGGCGGACGAGTGGGTGTGGATCCAACTGTGGGGCGTCTTCATGTCGGCCTACTTCGGGCACCTCGTCGAGGAGCATCGCGATCGCATGGATCAGGACGTGGTGGGCTTGATCTCGTACGGCAACTCGCTGTCGGCGACCGACTACAAGCGTCTCGAGATCGCCCGCACCGACGTGTGGCGGCGCCTGTCCACCGTGCTCGCCGACCACGAGGTGCTGCTGTGTCCGACGATGGCGCTGCCGCCGGTGTACGCGGAGAAGTCGCGAGATCAGCGTCTCGAGCAATCGGATGACGGCAAGTTCCACACGCACGACATGACGGGCGTCTTCAACCTCGTCGGTCAGTGCCCGGCGATGAGCGTGCCGTGCGGCGCCCACGTCGCGGAGCCGTACGCCGGGGTGCCGATCGGGCTGCAGATCGTCGGTCGCCGCTGGCGTGAGGACACGGTGCTCGAGGTCGGTCGTGCCATCGAACTCGTGGTGGGTCAGGTGCCCCAGGCAAACGTCTGCTTGTAGAGCTTGAGGCACGGGAACGCCTCCACCTCCACGACGTCGCGCCGCGCGCGCAACGTCGACAGGAGTTCGAGCAGGTGCTCGTCGCTCTCGACGATCACTTCGAACATCAGGTCATAACGGCCAGCCGTCGCGACGAGGTACTCGACCTCTGCGAGCGCGCTCACCCACGTGGCGGCGCGCTCGGTGCGACCGCTGATCCGCAGCCCGATCAGTGCAACGCGTCGGTCGCCGAGCGACAGCGGATCGGTGACGGCGACCACCTGCATGTAGCCCGAGTCGGTGAGCCGTTGCACCCGTTTGCGGATTGCGCCTTCGCTGAGCCCGATCTCCGCGGCGATCTGGGTGAACGGCGTGCGGCCGTCGCGCTGGAGGTGCTCGACGATCGAGCGATCGACGTCGTCCGGCGCGACGCGAGGGGTCGTCATGGGCGGCGTGCGTCGAACGCTGCGGATGCGTCGGTGAGGACGGTGCGCAGTGTGTCGGCGATGAACTGCAGCTCGTCGGGTCCGGCGATGAGCGGGGGGCTGAGCGTGATGACAGGCTCGCCGCGGTCGTCGGCCCGACAGATCAGCCCGGCCGCGTACAGCCGTGGCGACAGGTAGCCGCGCAGCAGCCATTCGGCCTCATCGTCGGAGAAGGTGCCCTTGGTCGCTTGATCGGTGACCAGTTCGATCGCGTAGAAGTAGCCCTCACCGCGGACGTCACCGACGAGCGGGATGTCGCGGAGCCCGTCGAGCAGCGAGCGGAACAGTCCCTCGTTGCGCAGCACGTTGCCGCACAGATCCTCGCGCTCGAACAGGTCGAGGTTGGCGTTCGCCACGGCGCACGAGACCGGGTGCGCGCCGAACGTCTGGCCCTGGAGGAAGGCGGTGGAGTTGCCGAGGAACGGCTCCGCAATCCGGTCGCTGATCATCACGCCACCGAGCGGTGAGTAGCCCGAGGTGACGCCCTTCGCGAAGGTGATCATGTCGGGCTGGTAGCCGTAGCGATCCGACCCGAACATGTGGCCCAATCGGCCAAACGCAGCGATCACTTCGTCGCTCACGAGGAGGATGTCGTATTGGTCGCAGATCTCGCGGACGCGTGACCAGTAGCCCTCGGGCGGAGCGAAGGCGCCGCCGGTGTTCTGCAGTGGCTCCATGAACACCGCCGCGATGCTGTCGGGCCCCTCCATCTCGATCCGCAGCGCGAGATCATCGGCGCAGCGAAGGGTGCACGCCGGCAGGTCGCCGCAGTCGTGGCAGCGATAGCGGTAGGGCGTCTGCACCTTGATTGCGCCGGGCATCAACGGCTCGAACGGCGTCTTGATCGACGGCACCCCGGTGA
Source organism: Ilumatobacteraceae bacterium (assembly GCA_049318665.1). GTDB lineage: Bacteria > Actinomycetota > Acidimicrobiia > Acidimicrobiales > Ilumatobacteraceae > VFMC01. Next base: position 9,059 of record JBMOFX010000041.1, read on the forward strand.
GCGCGAGCGCTCCCATCGACGTGCCGTGATAGGCGAGGTAGCGCGAGATCACCTTGGTGCGGCTCGGCTGCCCGCGCAGCTTCCAGTACTGGCGCGCGAGCTTGATCGCCGTCTCCACAGCGTCGCCGCCGGTCGGTGTGAGGAACACCCGGTTGAGGTCGCCAGGCGCGAGTTCGGCGAGGCGAGTCGCGAGGCGAATGCCCGGCTCGTGGGCGAACCCCCACGTGGGGAAGTAGGCGAGCGTCTCGGCCTGACGGGCCGCCGCGTCGGCGAGTTCCTTGCGACCGTGGCCGGCCTGCACGGTGAACAGCCCCGACAACCCATCGAGGTAGCGAGTGCCGTGCTGGTCGAAGACGTGGCACCCCTCGCCGCGCACGATGATCGGCACCTCGTGGTCGCTGAACCCCGACAATCGTGTGAAGTGCATCCACAGATGCCGCTCGGCCTGTAGGGACAGTTCGCTCACCATCCGATATTCGTACCACACCGTACGAATCCCGCACCCCACCCGCACCGCACCCGAGTCCCACACCGCCGACCGAGTCCCACACTGTCGACCGAGTCCCCAGTGCGCACCCGAGTGCCTCGGTGCACCCGTCGCGCGCCGAAACACTCGGTCAGGACCGAGCTGTCAGAAGGGCTCCATGACCCGGATCTCGTCCTGCTGTCGCTGGCTGTCGACGGCGGCCTTGGTGACGATCGCAGTGATGATGACCACCCCGCCGACGAGCGTGGTGGCCGACGGGACGTCGTCGAGGATGAGGAACGCCCAGATCGGCACGAGGACCATTTCGGTCTGGGCGAAGATCGTCATGGCCGCAGCTGGCACCCGTCGAGATGCGACGTTGAACAGATAGGTGCCGACCACGATGAAGACACCCCCGTGGAGCAGTGCCAGCCAGATGTCGTGAGCCGGTGGCACCAACGGCTTGCCGTTGGCGACGGTGACGATCGAGCAGATGATGATCATCAGCAGCCCGTAGCCGGGGAGCACCGGCGCCCAGTCCTCGTCGGGGTTGGAGCGAACCACGACTGCGTACCCGGCGAAGCCCACTGCGCTGGCGAGTGCTGCGAGGTTGCCAATCATGCTCCCGCCTGCCACGTCGCCGGCCACCATGATCGTCACCCCGACGAATGCGGCAGCGACGGTGGCGACGGTGACTCGATCGAGGCGCTCGCCGAGGAAGATCCGGGCGAGGATCACCCCGAACACCGGGGTCGTCGCACCGAGAAAGGCAGCGTTGGCGACGGTGGTCGTTTTCACGGCGTAGACGAATCCGATGGATGCCAACAGCAGCATCACGTTGGCGATGTGCATCGCCCGGCCGGAGGTGAAGGCACGCACCATCTGCGTGGGCTTGCCGCTGAGCCGACCGATCGCCTCGACGACCAGGATGATCCCGAGCGAACGCCAGATGAGGTACTGGAACGCATCGGCGCCCTTCGCAAGGCGCGCGGTGATCGAGCCAAAGCTCCACACGATGCCCGCGCCGAGCCCCATCAGCGACGGCACGAGCGGAGTTCGCCTGGTCGAGGTAGGGCTGGAGTCGACCGGCACGAGCCCGACGTTACGAGCATCCGATGAGGGAGGTGCAGGATTCTCACATGTCGAAGCATCGACATCCATCAAGACCTACCCGGGCTGCGCATGAGAGGCTCAGCGTCGTGAAGTCACTCCGCCTCCTCGTCGTTCCGTTTCTGCTCGTCGCGTGCTCGGGGAGTGACGCTGCATCGACGGTCACCACTGCACCACCTCCTGTCGAAACGTCGGTGGCGCCGACCACCGCTGCACCTACGACGACACCACCGACGACGGTGGCCCCGACGACGACGCTCGCAAGTCCGTCCGGCGGCGTCTTCCCCGGTGCCGACTGGGAAACCGCCGATCTGCCCGGCTCGGTGGATCGGGCCGCACTCGACGCAGCGGTCGACGTGGCGTTCGGCAAGCCCGATGCAGCCGGCCGGGTGCGATCGATCGTGATCGTGCAAGGGGGCAAGATCACCTACGAGCGCTACCACCCGCTCGACAACGCCGAAACGATCATGGATTCGTACTCCGTCGCGAAGAGCGTCACCTCGTCGCTGATCGGGATCCTGACGGGCGACGGCAAGCTCGACGTCGACGCACCAGCGCCTGTGACCGAATGGGCCGACCCGGCCGACCCTCGCCACGAGATCACGCTCGCCGACCTGCTGCACATGTCGAGCGGGTTGAAGTGGCAGGAGGACTACAGCACCGAGTCGCTGGTGCGTGGCATGGTGACCGCACCCGTCGCCTCGGCGTTCGTCGCCTCGCAGCCGCTCACCTCGCCGCCCGGCACGGAGTGGCAGTACTCGACCGGCACGACCGCCATCTTGGCCGGCATCCTCACGGACACGGTGGGCGACCCGGCAAAGACGGACGAGTTCATCGAGGATCGACTGCTCGGACCGATCGGGATCACCAGCATGGAGTTCCAACGCGACCGGGCCGGTCGCTGGTTCGGCGGCTTTGGTGCAAATGCAACAACGCGTGACTTTGCTCGATTCGGATTGCTGTTCCTGAACGACGGTGTCTGGAACGGCCAGCGCCTGCTGCCCGAGGGCTGGGTCGACTACAGCCGCACGCCGTCACCGACCAGTGCTCAGTACGGCGCGCAGTGGTGGATGCTGCACGACGATGCCTTCGAGGCCCGTGGCCTGTTCGGTCAGATCGTCCTCGTGTCGCAGAAGAACGACGTGGTGATCGCGATCAACACGACCCAGGGCGGCGACGCCGACACCCTGGTCGACACGGTGTACCCGCTCTTCCAGAGCTAGTCCACGCGCAGCACAAGATCGAACCGGTGTGGCGGCATGACGGTGCCGAAGTAGTGGTCTTCGGCTGCCGACCACCGTGACTCCCAGTCGGCTCGGTACTCCTCGCCCTCGCGGGCCAACAGCTGGCGACGACGAAGATCCGTCGCAACGTCGAGCAGGACGCGGAGGTCGAGGAGATCGTGCAGCTCCGGTCGCGCGCTGTACGCACCCTCCAGGATCACGATGGGGGCAATCGTGGATCGGATCGGCTCGGGTTGCAGCGGCGTGACGTCGGCGTCCCAGTCCGGTGCGTCCCAGTCGAACGGATGCCAGGCCGCCACGCCGTTGGCCCGCAGCTCGCTGAGGGCCGCTCGTTGCCGTCGCCAGTCGATGCCGTGCGTAGCGCGTTCGACAACCGAGCGGCGGTCCCACGTGGCAGCGCTACCGCCGGCGTAGAACTGGTCGCCTTCGATCACCGTGACGGTGACGCCGTGCTGTTGGCCAAGCGTCTCGACGACGGCGGCCGCCATCGTCGACTTGCCGGCGCCGCTCCGACCGTCGAGCGCGACGAAGACCGGCGCGGCGCCACGTTCGAGCTCTGCGACCAACCGGGCGATGAACGGTGCTGCCGTCTCGAGAGGTGATGGGCTCATCGGTGCTCCTGGGCGAGCGCGCCTTCAAGGAAGCGGCGAGCCGCAGCGGCCGACTCGGCGCGCCATCGCGCGATGAGGTCGGTCTCCATGGGTTGAGCGACCAGCGACTCGAGCGCCGGCTCGAGCCGTGCGATCTGAGCTTCGAGCAGTGGTGCGGTGGCGAGGTTCCGGCGTTGGCGCAACGCCAGCTTCATCAGCAACTCGGTGCGCATGTCGCGAAGGTGGGCGACGGGCTGATCGAGCCACGCAGTCGTGGCGCGGCGGCCTCGCGCCGTCGCGGCGAGCACGCTGCGATCGCGGCCCTGGCCAGCCACGACGCCGGCGCGAGTGATCAGTCGCCGTTCCACCAGCGACTCGATCGCGCGGTAGGTGAGAGGACGGCTGAGCGACCAGATCCGTCCGAGTTCACCGCCGCGCGCGAGCAGCGAACCGATCGCCCACCCGTGCGAAACACCTTCGACGACGAGTGCGAGACACGCCTGCTCGGCGAGCGACAGCGGAGCATCGCTCCCGCGTGCGGTGGTCACGGCGTCATGGTAGTCACGGGCGGTTGCGACCCGAGCTGGCGGAAGTAGTCAGGAACTGACTACTCTGCCCACCCATGTCGTCGTCTCGCCTCACGCCTCGCCTCGCAGCGATCGCCATCGCTTTGGCTGGGGCGCTCACCTCGTGCGGCACCACGGCTACGTCGGATCCCACGTTGCCGTCGTTCGCCCCGACGAGCATCGCGACCACCACGACGACCGTTGCCCCCGGCTCTCCCACCTCATCAGTCACCACCTCGTCCGCTCCGAAGTCGGCCACCACCACCTCGGTGAGCGCCACACCGCCGGTCACCACGACGCCGGTCACGTCGAAGCCGACCCCGACCACGGCGAAGCCGAAACCCAAGCCGAAGCCGACGACCACCACCGCCGCACCCACCACGGACCCGCCGACGACCGTGGCACCCACAACCGCGGCGCCGACCACCGCGGCTCCCACCACGACCGCGGCACCGACCACGACGGCGCCGGCCCCGGTGACGATCGTCGTGTTCGCAGCAACATCGCTGACGGCGACGTTCAACGACATCAAGGCCGCGTTCCAAGCGGCGTACCCCTACATCACCGTCACGATGAGCTACGGCGCATCGTCGACACTTGCCACCAACATCAACAACGGCGCGCCGTCCGACGTGTTCGCATCCGCCGACAACGCAAACATGAACCGAATCACGACGACCGGGCCCCCGACGAGATTCGCCAGGAACCGGCTCGAGATGATCGTGCAGCCGGGCAACCCGAAGGGCATCAGCACGCTGGCCGACCTCGCCAACTCAGGCGTGCTGTACGTGACCGCAGCGGCCGGCGTGCCGATCCGCACCTACGCCGACCAGGCGTTGGCGAGCGCGGGCGTCACGGTGACACCCGTGTCGTTGGAGGCCAACGTCGGGGCCATCGTCACCAAGGTCACGTCCGGCAACGCGGACGCCGGCATCGTGTACCGCACCGACGTGATCAACGCCGGTTCGAGTGCCACCGGTGTCCTCATTCCCGACGCGAACAATGTCGTGGCCGAGTATCCGATCGCAGTACCGTCGGGTTCCACCCACCCGACGGAGGCGAACCTGTTCATCAACTTCGTGCTCTCGACAGCAGGCCAGAACCTTCTGATCAGCCGGGGCTTCATCGGCAAATGACCGCCGCCGATCGGGGGCGTTCGGCAACTCGTGCGAGACGGCGTGGGCGCGCTCGCCCGCCGACGGTAGCCATCGTGTTTGCCGCCGTTGCGGTGCTGTTCTTTGCGCTCCCGTTGCTCGGCATCGTGATCCGTGCCCCGTGGGGATCGGTGTGGGACATCATCACCACCACCGAGGTCCGCCAGGCGGTCTGGTTGTCGCTGAAGTGTTCGCTCGCTGCCACGGCGCTGTCGTTCGTGTTTGGCGTGCCGCTCGCGTGGGTGCTCGCGCAAACACGATTCCCGGGGCGCGGCGCGGTCCGTGCTCTGTGCACCATGTCGATGGTGCTCCCACCGGTGGTCGGCGGTGTTGCGCTGTTCTTTGCACTCGGCCGCAGAGGTTTGGTGGGTCAATACCTGTACAGCTGGTTCGGGTTCATGCTGCCGTTCACGACGTGGGGCGTCATCGTCGCGCAGACATTCGTCGCGATGCCGTTCCTCGTGCTCACCGTCGAGGCCGCGTTGCGGCAGTTCGACTCC
>JBMOFX010000042.1:0-14572 GCA_049318665.1 Ilumatobacteraceae bacterium
GATGACGACGAGGGCCTGGCCGTGCGATTCGCCGGCGGTGAGGTAGCGCAACACGCCGGGGAGGCTATCGGGGGCGGGACGCCAGCTCCCGGAGCGCCGCCTCGCGCATGACGTCGGTGTCGGGGAGTGCGCCCCGCCACAGGAGCTGCTGGAGTGCGGCCTGGTGCACCAGCATCCCGAGTCCGTCGACGGTGGTTGCGCCGACGGAGGTCGCGGCCTCCAACAGCGGCGTGCGAAGCGGGTGATACACAAGGTCGGCGATCACCTGGCCCGGACGAAGTGCTGCCGGGTCGCACGGGATCGATCGATCGTCGCCCATGCCGACCGACGTGGCGTTGATCAGGATGTCGGCTGCGGACACATCGGTGCCGTCACCGACGCGACCGATCGGACCGGCGACCGATGCGCATGCTTCGGCTCTGTCGTGCGAGCGGTTCACGACCACCACCTGGCCGGCGCCGCCACGCGCCAGCGCATCGACGACGGATCGCGCAGCGCCACCGGCCCCGAGGACGACGACGCGCGCACCGGCGGGCTCCACACCGTGCTCGCGGAGCGACGCCACGAACCCGGCTCCGTCCGTGCTGTAGCCACGGAGCCGACCCTCGTCCGTTCGCACCACCGTGTTGACACTGCGGAGCGTGGCAGCCGCTGCGTCGAGTTCGTCACACGCGTCAGCGACTGACTCCTTGTGCGGCATCGTGACGGACAGCCCACCGAGCTGCAACGTGCGCATTGCGTGCAACGCGTCGGCCGCGCGCCCTGGCTCGACGTCGAACGCGACGTACACCCAATCGACTCCCGCCGCCTCGAACGCCGCGTTGTGCAGTGCAGGCGACAGGCTGTGCCCGACCGGTGAGCCGATGACGCCGGCGATGATGGTGCTCCCCGTGATCACGTTCAGAGCAGTCCCGCGGCCCGGGCCTTCTCGACGTTGGCCTCGTGCTGTTGCAGGGTGACCGCGAAGGCGTGCCCCCCATCGCTGTCCGCGAGCACGTAGTACAGCCATTCGCAATCGGCCTTGTCGATGTTCTTGCAATCGGCGCCACCTGCGGGCGGGTTCGTGGCCGGGTTCACGACCGCAGCGATCGAGGCACGGCCAGGGTTGGCGATCGGGGTCGGTGGCAGTCCGACGTAGCGGTACGTGTTGTACGGCGAGTCGATCTCCTTGAGCACCGAGAACGGGAGGTCGGGGCTCTGACCGTAGAAGAGGGTCGCATCGATCTGGAGCGGCATCTGGCGGCGCCAGCGGTTGAGGATCACCCGTGCGATGAGCGGCCGGTCGGCGTCGACCTTCGCCTCACGTTCGACCATCGAGGCGATGATCAGCACCTGATAGGCGGTGAGGCCCTGTTCGTAGCCACCTGCGACGATGTTCTCCTGGCGCCCGACCCGCTCCATGAGCGTCGCCATCCGTTGCACGACCTGCGTCGCGGTCTCACTGTTCGCAACCTGATACGTGTCGGGGAACAGCAGGCCTTCGAGGTCGGTGGTCCCCTCCGGGAGGAACGGCGACGCGACCGAACCATCTTTCGCTGCGGCGACGAAGTCTTCGGCGCGGATGCGTGGGATCTTCTGCGTGAGCCGATCGCCCATCTTCGCCACGGTGTACCCCTCGGGGAACGTGACCGAGGAAAACGTCTGCTCCGGGGGCGTCCGGAGGACTCGCATCAGGTTGCCCATGTGATCTCGCGGGCGGAGGGCGTAGTAGCCGGGCTCGAGCTCCAGACCGCCCTGGCGCTCGGCGTACCAGCGGAACACTCGGGCGTTCGTGATGAAACCCTCGCGTTGCAAGCGACGGCTCAGGGACTCGACCGTCTCGCCCTGGTTCACGGTGAAGTTGACCGCCGCGCCGGGGTCACCCTTGGGGTTGATCTCGTTGATGTACCACCAGCCAACCGAGCCGGCCACCAGCACGGCAACCAGTGACACCGCGAGGACGGCATACAACAGCCCATGAAGCGCCAAGGACGACCGACGTACGGGCTCGACGACGAGCGCGTCGGTGATGTCGGGGTCGTCCCAGGGATCGTGTTGCCATTCCGACCCGCCGGGAGCGCCGGACGCGCCAGACCCACGTTGGTCGACGCTCATCGATCCCATCGTTGGCCGTCCCGTGAGTCGAGCCAGTGCTGGAGCATCACGGCTGCGGCGACTTTGTCGATCACCCGTCGGCGGGCCTGGGCGTTCATCTTCATCTCCATCAGCGCTGCGTCGGCCGTGACGGTCGTGCGACGCTCATCGAAGGTCTCCACGGGCACACCAACCACCGTAGCCAGGCGCTGCGCTTCCTTGACCGCGGCCTGGGCTGCAGGGCCGCTCGATCCGTTCATGTTCAACGGCAGGCCCACGACGACCAGCTCCGCCTCCTCCTCCAGCACGAGATCTGCGATCCGGCGATGGTCGGAGGGGATCGAGCCGGTGCGTTGGAGCACCGTCAAGGGCGACGCGATCGTGCCGCTTCGATCACTCACCGCGACGCCGATGCGCTTGGAGCCGAGGTCGATGCCGAGCGCACGCACGATGCGCAGTGTGTCAGCCAAACGCAGCGGCGCGTGCGATGCGCAGCGCTTCGTCGAGACCCTCCGGGAGCTTGCCGCCCGCGGTGACGACGTCGCCCTTGCCGCCGCCTCCGCCACCAACGGCTCGTGCGGCATCCTTCACCAGATCGGCTGCCACCTTGCCGGCCGTCGGGGTGACGGCACTCACGAGCGACACCCCACCCGTGTCGGAGACACCACCGAGCACCACCACCTCGATGCCGGGCTGCTGGCGGATGGCGAGCGCGAGTTCGCGCAAATCGGCGGGACTGAGCCCGTCGACACGCGTCACGACGATGCCCGACTCGGCGGCCTCAGCGAGTTCGGCGGCGCGGCCCGTCGCGACCTTTGCCCGAAGGGTCTTCAGTTCGTCGTGCAGCGCCGAGATCTCGTCGAGTCGCCGTTGCACGCCCTCGACCAGATCATCGGGCGACGATCCGACGAGGCGAGCCGCCTCGGCCAGTCGCTGCTCGTCCCGCTGGAGGAGGGTCAGCGTGTTCGCGCCGGTCACCGCCTCGATGCGTCGGAGGTTGGAACCGATCGAGCTCTCGCTGACCACCTTGATGATCCCGATGTCGCCGGTGGCGCGCACGTGAGTGCCGCCACACAGTTCGATCGAGCTGCCGGCCTCGAGGACCCGAACCACGTCGCCGTACTTGTCGCCGAAGAACGCGATGGCGCCGAGTGCGACCGCTTCGTCCTTCGTCGTCTCGAACGCACGCACCGGAGCGTTGGCGAGCGTCTCGCGATTCGCGATCTCCTCGATCCGGCGGATCTCCTCATCGGTGACCGCCGCGTAGTGGCTGAAGTCGAACCGGAGCCGATCGGGGCCAACCAGCGAACCGGCCTGCTTCACGTGCTCGCCGAGCACCTGACGCAGCGCATGGTGCAGCACGTGGGTGCCGGTGTGGTTGCGTCGGGTCGCGTCGCGACGATCTCCGTCGATCGAGGCCGAGACAGTCGATCCCGGCACGATCGCACCTGACGTGATGCGGGCGACGTGGCGACGGAGGCCGGGGAGCGCGAACGTCGTATCGATGACCTGCGCCTCGCCCGACTCGTGCACGATCGTGCCGGTGTCGCCGACCTGGCCGCCGCTCTCGGCATAGAACGGTGTGCGGTCGAGGAAGATCTCGAACGTGTCGCCCTCCCCTGGCAAGACCGCAAGCACCCGCGACTCGGTGGCATCGACCGTGTACCCGAGGAACTCGGTAGTGCCGAACTGCTCGACCACCTCGCGGTATCGGTCGAGCGTGGCGTCGTCGGCGCCGGCGCCCTTGCGCGCCGCCTTCGCTCGCTGGCGTTGCGCCTCCATCTCCGACCGGAAGCCGACACCGTCCACCGGCACACCACGCTCACCAGCGATCTCTTCGGTGAGTTCGAGCGGGAAACCGAACGTGTCGTGGAGCATGAACGCGGTGCTGCCCGGCAGGGTGTCGGGGTGGGCCACGAGTTCGTCCTCGAGGATCGTGAGGCCGGTCTTCAGTGTCTGGCGAAAGCGCTCTTCCTCGCGCGTGAGCACGCCCACGATGAAGTCTCGGTTCTTCGCGACATCGGGGTACGCGTGTCCCATCACGTCGATCGCCGTCTCGACGAGGGACGGCATGACGAGGCGCTCCGTGCCGAGCAGATACGCGTGACGAACCGCGCGACGGATGATGCGTCGCAGCACGTAGCCACGGTTCTCGTTGCTCGGGAACACGCCATCGTTGACGAGCATCGTGCTGCTGCGCGCGTGTTCTGCGAGCACGCGCATCGAGAAGCTGGTTCGATCGTCGTAGTCGCCCGGGCGGTACGTCTTGCCGGTGAGGCTGCAGGCCTGCTCGATGAGCGGCTGCATGAGATCGGTCTCCCACACCGCGTCGGTTCCTTGCAGCAGGCACAGGATGCGTTCGAGACCGGCACCGGTGTCGATCGACGGCTTCGGGAGCAGCGTCCGGCTGCCATCGGGCGCCTGGTTGTACTGCATGAACACCAGGTTCCAGAACTCCATGAAACGGTCGCCGTGCGGGTCGTTGAGCGGACCACCTTCAGGACCGAACGACGGACCGCGATCGATATGGATCTCCGAGCACGGCCCGCACGGGCCGGTGTCACCCATCTGCCAGAAGTTGTCCTTGTCACCGAGGCGCTGGATGCGCTCCATCGGCACGCCGACCTGCTCGTGCCAGATCGCCTCGGCCTCGTCGTCGCTGTCGTGCACCGTGATCCACAACCGGTCACCGTCGAAGCCGAACACCTCGGTGACCAGTTCCCAGCTCCACGGAATCGCGTCGAGCTTGAAGTAGTCGCCGAACGAGAAGTTGCCGAGCATCTCGAAAAACACGAGGTGCCGCTTCGTGCGACCGACATCGTCGAGGTCGTTGTGCTTGCCGCCCGCACGTGCGCACTTCTGCGACGTGACGGCCCGCTTGAACGGCGGCACCTCGTCACCGACGAAGTAGGGCTTGAACGGCACCATGCCTGCCACCGTGAACAGCACCGTCGGATCGTGCGGGATGAGACTCGCCGAGGGAACGACCGAGTGGCCGCGGTCCGCGAAGAAGCCGGTGAACGCTGCCCGGAGCTGATCGGCGGTCTGCGGCGTGGCGTACGAGGGGGTGCTCATGCGCGGTGGAGCCTACCGAGGCTCTACATTCGCTCGACGTGAATACGACGCAGGCGACCGACATGCACGAATGGATCAGCTTCGAAGATGCTGACGAGGAACGAACGTGGATGATCGACGCGACGTTCCTCAGGTCGAACTGGAGCTGCATCTTCGGCGCGGGATGCAAAGGCGTACTCGACGCGGATGCGACAGAGATGGCGCAAGGGTGCTGCAGTTACGGCGCGCACTTCGTCGACGACGACGACGTGCAGACGGTCGTCTCTGCAGTGGTTCGTTTGCCCGACGAGCACTGGCAGTTCCACAAGCAGGGCCGCAAGAAGGGCTTTCTCGACGCGGGCGACGACGGCGCGACCGTCACCCGACTGGTCGATGACGCATGCATCTTCCTCAATCGTCCCGACTTCGAGGGTGGGCCGGGGTGCGCACTCCACAGGGCCGCCCTCGCGGTCGGCGAGCGCCCGATGGACTGGAAGCCGAACGTGTGCTGGCAACTCCCACTCCGGCTCGACCACCACACGGACGACAACGGCCATGTCACATCGACGTTGCGCGAATGGAAGCGGCGCGACTGGGGCGATGGGGGCGCCGCGTTCCACTGGTGGTGCACCGAAACCCACGAGGCCTTCGTCGGCACCGACCCTGTGTACCAGTACCTCCGCGACGAGATCGTCGGCATGGTCGGACAGGAGGTCTACGACCAACTGTTGACGGTGATCGAACGGCCGAAGTGGACGCCGCTCCCCCACCCGGCGGTGAAGCGCCGGTAGATGCGCTGACCAGTCGACGCCGTGCGGTCGATCAGCTCTTCTTGTTGGCCTTGCGACGCTCTTCCAAACCGAGCTGCCGCTTGCGGATACGGATGCTCTTCGGTGTCACCTCGACGAGCTCGTCTTCCTTGATCCACTCGATCGCCGTCTCGAGCGTGTGAATGCGCGGGGCCGGCAGCTTCACCGCGTCGTCGTGGCTGTGCGTGCGGATGTTGTTCTTTTCCTTCGGCCGCACGGCGTTGACGACCATCTCGTCATCGCGGGCGCATTCGCCGATGACCATGCCCTCGTAGACCTGCTCACTCGGATCAACGAAGAACTGGCCAACCAATTGCAGCTTGTCGAGCGCGTAGCCAGTGGTGACCCCGAGGCGGTCGGACACCATCGCCCCACCGCGGGAATCAGGCATGTCACCCGCCCATGGCGTCCACCCGAGGTGGTGCTGATGCAAGAGCGCAGTTCCTCGGGTGGAGGTCATCAGCAACGACCGGAAGCCGATCAGACCACGGCTCGGACATTCGAACGTGACGATGGTGCGACCTGCGTCGCCAGCGCGGAGGTCGGTGATCCGTCCCTTCCGTGGCGCGAGTTCCTGCGTGACAGTACCGACGTATTCGTCGGGCACGTCGCACACACCGCGCTCTTGCGGCTCGAATCGCTTGCCGTTGACTTCCTTGGTGATCACCTGCGGTCGGCTCACCTGCAGCTCGTAGCCCTCGCGGCGCATCGCCTCGATGAGGACCGCGAGTTGGAGCTCGCCACGTCCGGCGACGTCGATCTGGTCCGGCGAGCCGGTCTCGTAGAGCTTGATCGAGACGTTGCCGAGGATCTCCTTGTTCAACCGGTCGACGAGGTGCCGACTGGTGAGGTACTTGCCTTCTCGGCCCGCCAGGGGCGAGGTGTTGACCCCGAAGGTCATCCGCAAGACCGGTTCGTCGACCACGAGACGCGGCAGCGCAATCGGGTTCTCCGTCGAGCCGATGGTGTCGCCGATCTCGACCTCGGGGAACCCCGCCACGACGAACAGATCGCCGGCCGACAGCGCGTCGACCTCGTTGCGACTCACGCCCTCGAACGCCATGAGCTGGGTGAGGCGCCGCTTGAGCGGCGGCTGACCCTCTGCGAACTCCTCTTCGAGGAGCGCGACGGTCTCACCACGTCGCATCACACCATTCACCACGCGACCGATTGCCAGCCGACCGAGATACTCCGACGCGTCGAGCTGGGTGACCATCGCCTGGAGCGGCAACGAGGCATCGCCGATCGGCGGCGGGATCGCCTCGAGGATCGTGTCGAGCAGCGGCGACAGGTCGCCGCCCTCGTCGGGCATGCCGATGCCTCGCATGGCGCGACCCTCGCGGGCAACGGCGGAGATGATCTCGAAGTCGATGTGCTCGTCGTCGGCATCGAGGTCGATGAACAGCTGGTACACCTCGTCGAGCACTTCATCAGGACGAGCGTCTTGGCGGTCGACCTTGTTGATGATGACGATGGCGGGCAGGTCCTTGGCCAACGCCTTTTGGAGCACGTAGCGAGTCTGCGGGAGTGGCCCCTCGGCTGCGTCGACGAGCAACAGCACCCCGTCGACCATGGTGAGCGCACGCTCGACCTCGCCACCGAAGTCGGCGTGGCCAGGGGTGTCGACGAGGTTGATCTTCACGCCCTTCCACGTGATCGATGCGGCCTTGGCGAGGATCGTGATCCCTCGCTCACGCTCTTGATCGTTCGAGTCCATGACCCGATCGACCACGGCCTGGTGAGCGGCGAACGTGCCGGTGGCACGGAGGAGGGCGTCGACCAGGGTCGTCTTACCGTGGTCGACGTGCGCGACAAGGGCGACGTTGCGAATGGGCGTGCTCATGGGACCTTCGGGGGTTTGGTACGGCGCTGCGAGTGCGCCGGAGGGGAAAATCAGTCGTCGGTTTCGTCGTCGTCGTCGGCGTCATCGTCATCAAACGTGACGCCGTACTTCTCGGCGAGCGCCGCGTACTCGTCGTCGGGCGAGGGCTCGCTGTGGCCATTGCCGCCAAAGCCCAGGTCAAAGGCACTGGGACCCGCTTGCTTCAACTTTCGCGCTTCTTCGAAGCGGCGATGACGACCCTTCTTCACAGTAGGGCTCCCGAACCTAGAGAACTGACATGGATCGCCAGTCTACCGGTAGGTCATCCTGAACCTCGTGATCGTCAGGATCGTCAAGATCGGCGTGATCGTCTCCATCGCGCGCTGAAGGGGCCGCGCCTGCGGGGTGGCCGTAAGGTCCACGTCCATGAGCGAACACCCGTGGTGGCAACGAGCCGTGGTCTACCAGATCTACCCGCGCAGCTTCGCCGAAGGCACCGGCAGTTCCGGCGTCGGCGACCTCCGCGGGATCATCGACCGGATCGACTATCTCGCGTGGCTCGGAGTGGGCGCGTTATGGGTGTCGCCCATCTTCCGCTCCCCGATGGTCGACTTCGGGTACGACGTGAGCGACTACTGCGACGTCGACCCGCGCTTCGGCACCCTGGCCGATGTCGACGAACTGATCGAGCGTGCTCACGCCCACGACATCAAGGTCCTGCTCGACTGGGTGCCGAACCACACGAGTGACCAGCACCCGTGGTTCATCGAGAGCAGGGCCGACCCGACCGGGGCGAAGGCCAACTGGTACGTCTGGCGTGATGAGCCCACGAACAACTGGAAGGCCGCGTTCCCCCGCGGCGAGGACGCGTGGCACTTCGATGAGGCTCGCAACCAGTGGTACCTGAGGTGCTTCGCGAAGGAGCAGCCCGACCTGAACTGGGACGAGCCGGCGGTGCAGGACGCAATGCTCGACACCTTGCGGTTCTGGTTGGACCGCGGCATCGACGGATTCCGGATGGACGTCGTGCATCTCATCGGCAAGGAACTCGAGCGGCACGATCCGCAGGACGCGGTCGCCCGTGCGTGGCCACACGTCACGTTCAACGACGTGCCGGCCACACATGAACGCCTGCGGGCGATCCGCGCCGTGCTCGACGAGTACTCCGGTGATCGAACGTCCGTCGGCGAGGTCTACCTGCTCGACGAGGAGGCGGTGGCCCGCTACTACGGCGACAACGACGAACTCCACCTGTCGTTCAACTTCCCGTTCCTGTGGGCAAAGGCCCAGGCAGCCGACCTCCGGGCGCGTATCGAGCGCACCTTGGAGCACCTCGACCCGAAGGGTGCGTGGCCGACCTGGGTGCTGTCGAATCACGACGTCACCCGGCACCGCCAACGCCACGGCGGCGACGAAGCGGTCGCCCGGTTGATGGCGACGGTGCTGCTGACCCTGCCCGGCACGCCGTTCATGTACCAGGGTGAAGAACTCGGCCTGGTCGACGCCATCGTGCCGCCGGACCGAATCGTCGACCTCGACGGCCGGGACGGGTGCCGGGCACCGATCCCGTGGACCGCCGAGCCCCTGCACGGGTGGCCGGCCGACCCGTGGCTGCCGTTCCCGCCGGAGGCCGACACGCGCAACGTGTCGACGGAGCAGGCGGATCCGGCGTCGATGCTCCATCTGTATCGGCGGCTGCTCCAGCTCCGTCGGTCGAGCGAGGCCCTCCAGGTTGGTTCGTTCGAGCTGCTCGACGTGGGTGAGGAGGTGCTCGGGTACGAGCGCGTCGGAACCGACGGCCGCTGGACCGTGCTGGTGAACTTCTCGTCATCGGCAGTCGCGGTCCCAGCCGGATTCGACGTCGTGGAAGCCACCACGCCAGACCTCATCGGCGAGGTGGACGAACTGCCGGCGCACACCGCAGCGGTGGGCCGTCGTCGCTGACGGCGTCCCTGCCACAATGGCGACCATGTCGGGAACCGTGGCGCTGCTGAATCAGAAGGGTGGCGTGGGCAAGACCACGGTCACGCTCGGTCTCGCGTCGGCGGCGGCGCACGCTGGTCATCGGGTGCTCGTCGTCGATCTCGACCCGCAGGCGTCGTCCACGTGGCTCCTCGGCGTTGATCCCGACGACGTCGAACGGTCGGCAGCCGACGTACTCGACCGCACCGCGGTCGCCGACGCCATCGTTGCGTCAACTTGGAGCGACCGGATCGATCTCGTGCCCGGATCGGGCCGTCTCCAGGCCGACGACCACGGAACTCCTCGTCGGCTGCGGGCCGCGCTGGCCGACGTCGTCGACCGGTACGACGCCATCCTGCTCGATTGCCCGCCGTCGCTCGGCAACCTGACGACGAGCGCGCTCACCGCAGCGCGATCGGTGGTGGTCGTGGTCGAACCGTCGGCGCTCGGCCTGCGCGGCATCGGCGGCGTGGCCGACCTGATCGACAATGTGTGGGACCAGCACAACCCCGACCTAGAACTCTCGGGTGTGATCGTCAACAAGGTGCCGGCGGTGAGCGGCGAGGCCGACCGCCGTCTCGAAGAGCTCGGCCGCATCGTGGGGCGGAAAGCGATCTGGGAGCCGATGATTCCGCAACGAGTGATCGTCAACCAGGCGATCGGCGAGCGACGATCGATCCATTCGTACGGCAGTCGATCGAGCGACGTCTCGACGGCATTCGACGCGCTGTGGGCCAAGGTGCGCCGCACGCTCAAGCAGCGCTGACCCCAACGGTCCGCGCGTCACCGTCAGGCCAGGTCAGGGGTTGGCGACCGCGATGAGGCGGAGGCCGCCCCGACCATCGAAGGTGAGCCCGGCTCGGCCCTCGACAAGACTGCGGATGCCATCACCGATCAGTTCCGCCCGCCATGAGTGCGCCAGCCGGGCGTCGGCGTCACCACGAAGCAGGGCCACGATGTCGGCGCGGGTGCCGAGCAGCGACGCATCGATCCGCTCGGTGCGAGCGACCTCACCGATCCACGCCGACACGAGGGTGACCGCCGGCCGTAATGAACGATCGAGGTCCTCGACGTCGGCGGCGGGCACCTGCACCTCGCGGGTGAGGCCATCGGAGACGGCAGCGAGGATCTCCGCAGCGGTCTGACCTCGGCTGTGTCGCTCGTCGACCCCTCGTGACTGGGCCAGCTCGGCGGGCGTCTTCGGGTGCTTTTGCGAGATGCCGAGGATGGCGAGGTCGGGAAGGATCTGGCGGACGGGGACGTCGGCCGTGGCGGCCCGCCGCTCGCGCCACGAGGCGACCGCCTGCGCCACGCCACGGGACTTGTTGCGCAGGATGCGGACGTCCTTGAGGCGGAGCCAGGCCTGTTCAGGATCGATCGCGCCCGTCGGTCGGGTACGCAGTTCCTCACAGGCGTCGAGCGCCCACGCCACTCGACCCATCGACTCCAACTTGGCCGTCAGGCGATCGTGCAGTTCGAGGAGGTGGTCGACATCACCGGCGGCATAGGTCTGCTGGTCGGCGGTGAGCGGCCTCCGCAACCAATCGGTCAATCGGTCACCCTTCGATGCCGTGACGTTGAGCTCCGCTTGCAGGAGCGACAGCAGCGACGGCGTGCTGTAGCCGATGAAGCCGGCAGCGAGTTGGGTGTCGAACATGTGCTCGGGCACCGCCCCCACCGCGTGCGTCAAGACATCGAGATCCTGTTGCGCGGCATGGAACACGGCGAGCGCAGGCGAGGCAAACAGCCGGCGGAACGAGCCGACATCGACTGCGAGCGGGTCGACCAGGACGATCTCGTCGGCCCACTTGAGCTGCACGAGCGCAAGCTTCGGGAAGTACGTGCGCTCGCGGTGGAACTCGGTGTCGATCGCGTAGCGCGGCTGGCCGCACAGTTCATCGATGATGAGGTCGACGTCGGCCTGCCGGTCGACCCAGCGATGGCTCACGAAGGCTGGTCCCCGCCCACGACGTCACGGCCGCTCGCGATCCACGCAAGCGTTCCGCCGGCGACGTTGATCGTGTCGACGCCCTGATCCGCGACGAACTCGCACGCCTTCAAGCTGCGAGCCCCGGAGCGGCAGATGACGTAGGTCGGCGCATCGCCGCGAAAGGCATCGATGTGATCGGGAACGGTACCCAGCACCACGAGTTGGGCGCCGGGAACATGCCCCTCGGTGTACTCGTGCACCTCGCGGACATCGATCAACCGCGCCCCGGCGGCAAGGGCTGCGTCGAGTGCGTCGACGGAGACTTCCTGGATGGACATGGCCGCAGGCTATACGGCGTCCAGATCGCCGGGCGCGTTGACGTTACGCAGCGACGACGATGCAACCGGCACGGTTGACACGCGGAGTCGGTCGAGTGCTCGGTGCACCGCGCGTTCGCCTGCTTCGAACGCCTCCTCGAGCGGTCGGAGCGCACTAAGGGCCCACCACGCGAGCAGCGGCTCCAACCGATCGGTACGCGCAACGACCGCGTCCACCTGGCCATCGGATTCGGCCTGTGCGTGGGCAGCGACCGCTTCGACCGCGATCGCATCGAGCCACGGCAGGTCACACGCAGCGACCAGCACCGAACCCTGCGACCATCGGAGGGCGGTGATGATCGCACCGAGCGGCCCGTCTCCGGGATAGTCGTCCGCACGGCCGCTCAGACCCAGCGTGGCCAGCGCCGCGAGATCGCCTCCGATCACCACGACGGGACGACAACCAGCGCCATCGAGTGCTCGTGCGACTCGCACCGCCATGGGCTGACCGTCGACCTCGACCAGGGCCTTGTTGCGACCCATGCGCCGACTCGCTCCCCCGGTGAGCACCGCTCCGGCGACGGGATGCAGCCGCGGATCGGTCACGCGTTGCCGGGCACGCCCGTGGGGTCGAGTTGGATGAGGAACAGCGCGATCCGCTCCGCCTCGTCGGCCTCGCCGATGAGCGCAGCCATCTCGCCGAGCCCTCGCAGCGCGGAGAGAAACCCCACGTTCGTCGGCTCGGCCCAGCGCACGTACCCCGAGCCACGCCAACCGCTCGCACGCAGCGCGTCGAGACCACGGTGATAGCCGACTCGGTAGGCGGCGTAGCGCTCGATCGGATCACGACCGTGATCCCCGAGGGCCGCCCACGCGTCGAGGAACCGTGGATAGGTGGCGACGACTTCGGCGATCCGATCGCGGCGGACCTCCTCTGAGCCGGCAAGCGCCTGCTGAAGGAGATGCAGCGCGGTGGGGTCGGGCACGGGCAGGACCGTGTTCGGGGGACCGGTGGTGGTCAGCCCGATCGGGCGGGAATCGGCATCGCTCACCCGTCACACAGTACGACGTACGCTGCGAACATGCTCGCCCTGACACTCGAGGCCGCTCGCAACATCGCCATTCTCGCCGTGGGTGGCTTCATCGCGTTGAGCGTCGCATCCGCGTTGATCATCAAGAACATCACCGGCAAGATCGTGATGATCCTCGTGTTCGCCGGGTTCGCGCTCGGGGTGTGGACCCAACGGACGAATCTCACGACGTGCGCCGATCAGGTCAAGAACAAGGCCGAGGCCGGCGATACCACTGCGACCTCGTGCACCTTCTTTGGGCGCGACGTCGAGATCTCACTCCCGGGGGCCTGAGTCGTCCGGTCGACCGCCGACCAACAACGGTCGGACAAGGCGATCGGCGTACAGGGCCGGATGGCTGAGTGGTGCGTCATGACGGCAGCCGTCGAGCTCGACGAGACGGGCACCGTCGATCGAGTCGACCACATGCGCCATACCCGCCCGATGATGCGGCGAGCCGCCCGTCCCGTATCCCGCGAGCACCGGAACGCTGATCGCGTCGGCGGTCCACGGACGGTGGAGTCGCAGATCGGCGAGTTCACCGACCATCGCGCCGCCCTCGATCCGCCGTTGCGCACGTGTTCGCTCCGGTAGTCCCTCCCAGCGGGTGTCGCCGATCATCCGGCGCATGAACCGTTCGGCGGCACCCTCCGGGTCGTTCGACTCGGCGACGGCCACCGCACCGGCTGTCGTTCCCGGCCACCACGGCTCCCACGAGAGCGGGGTCTCGTAGATCGACAGTCCAAGTACCAGCCCAGGGTGGTGCGCGGCGAGCGACAGCGCGACGTTGCCGCCGTAGCTGTGCCCCACCACGACCGCCTGGCGACCTGCGAGCAGCGCAACCAGATCATCGACCTGGTGCTGCATCGAGAACGGCCCGGGGTGAGGCGACGAGCGGCCGTACCCGCGACGGTCGTAGCGAAGCACGCGGCAGGTGGCGTCGAGTTGGCGGGCCACCTTGAGCATGCCTGTTGATCGGTCCATGGTGCCATGGATGACCACCACCAGCTGACCGTGCTCCGGTCCGGACTCGTCACTCCACACACCGGCGGAAGCCGATGTCGTCACGAGACCTGGACGAGCCGGAGCACGTCGGTGGAGGCGCCACTCGGCCGGTCGGGGGCCCCGGCGAGCACGAGCACGATCTGACCCACGGAGATGAGACCTTGCTGCACCGCGGTCTCCACCGCGTGCCACACGAGCTCGTCGGTCGACTGGTAGACGTCGACCTGCACCGAGGTGACACCCCACGACAGGGCCATCGTGCGCACGGTACGCGGGTCGGGTGAGAGGCCGATCAGCGGTGGCGTCGGACGGAATCGGGCCATTGCTCGCGCGGTTCGCCCGGAGCGGGTGCAGCACAGGATCGCGTCGGCGCCGGCATCGACCGCAGCGAGACCTGCGGCATGCGTGATGGCCATCGTGATCCGGTCGGGCCCCTCCGGCCACATGCGACGCTGCACCCGTCCGAGTCGATTCCCCCACGCGCTGTAGCTGGCCTCGGCCTCGGCGCGTTCAGCGATCCGTCGCATCGC
>JBMOFX010000043.1:0-14446 GCA_049318665.1 Ilumatobacteraceae bacterium
GACTTGCGTGATCTGCGCAGTGTGGTGGCGTCGTCCGATGATCCCGCGATCGCTCGCGATGAGAGTACCCGCGAGGTCGCCGCAGAGTTGAAGGCGGCGCTCGCAGCGAAGCAGGAGAAGGAACTGCTCGTGTGGTTCGGCGATATCGACGCCGCCATCGGCGTGGGCCGCGTCATCCGTGCGCTCAAGCTGTCGTCGCAGCCCCCGAAGGCTGGCGTGCGGTTCCCTGCCGAGCTCGCGAAGCGTCTCGCCGATGCGGCCACCGCATCACTCACGCCCGACGCGCTGCCCGATCGTTGGTCGGCCGTGCTCGAGGCCGCCGCGTTCTCACCAGTGCGCGCCCAGGTGGTGCCCACCGCCGCGCCGGCCACGCCAGGTGACGAGTTGCTCGCCACCGTGAAGCGTCTCGGCTCGTTGCTGCCGCAGATCGCGGCGCTCTTCGGCATCGAGGTGAAGCAAGGTGGCGCGGCACCGAAGCCGTTGCGGCCCACGAAGCCGGGTGGCAAGCCCGATGCGAAGCCCGCTGCGAAGAAGCCGGCCCCCATCCCGCCGCCGCCTGCACCCAAGGCCGCAGCCGCCGCCGAGGTCGAGGCCGAGGTCGAAGCACCCGCCGAGGTCGAGGTCGAGGCACCCGCCGAGGTCGAGGTCGAGGTCGAGGCACCCGCCGCCGAGGTCGAGGTCGAAGCACCCACCGAGCTCGAGGTCGAAGCACCCGCCGACGTCGAGGCACCCGTCGAGGTCGACGCACCCGTCGAGGAGTAACCGGCACCGGTTCGTCCGGCGCCGGTACACACACCTAGCATCGACTGCCATGTCAGACATCGTGCAGTACGAAGTGCAGGGCCGAATCGGCATCATCACGCTCAACCGCCCCGAGGCGCGTAACGCGATCAACGGTGACGTCGCAAACGGCGTGGAAGCGGCGATCGATCAGCTCGAGAACGACCCCGATGTTTGGGTAGGCATCCTCCGCGCCAACACCGAGGGTCAGGAGAAGCCGGTCTTCTGCGCCGGCGCCGACCTCAAGGCGATCAACTCCGGCAACGCTGGCGGCCTCAACACCAAGCGCGGCGGATTCGCCGGCTTCGTCTACCGCGACCGCAAGAAGCCGGTCATCGTGGCGGTCGACGGCCTCGCCACCGCGGGCGGTTGCGAAATCGTGCTCGGCGCCGACCTCGTGGTGGCCACGACCCGCTCGTCGTTCGGGCTCGCCGAGGTGAAGCGCAACCTCATCGCCGGTGCGGGCGGCCTGTTCCGTCTGCCGCGGGCGATCGGCCGTTCGGCAGCGATGGAGATGATCCTCACCGGCGAGCCGCTGCCGGCTCAGCGTGCCTACGAACTCGGCCTCGTGAACCGTCTGGTCGAACCGGGCCAGGCACTCGATGCGGCGATCGCACTCGCCAACCAGATCACGGCCGCAGCGCCGCTCGCCGTCTACGCCAGCCGCAAGGTCGTGCTCGCCTCCGCGCACAACGACGACGAGACGCTCATCCAGATGACGAACCAGGAGTTCGCCGGCATCATGGCGTCGGAAGACACCAAGGAAGGGCTCACGGCGTTCATCGAGAAGCGCCTGCCCAACTGGCAGGGTCGCTGACGCAGGCGGCCGCTCGCCTCAGAGCGGCTTCGACACGATGATCTTGCGAGCGGTGACCCCCGCCCGTTCGAACAGGTTCTTGGTGTCGCGATCACCGGGCAGCGCCCACCCTTCCACGGTCACTCCCCCGGCGGTGCGCATCGCATCCATCGCGGCGAGCAGCATGTCGTCGCCGAACCCGAGTTCGCGGGCATCAGGCACCACGTAAACCTGGTGCACGATCCCCGTGCCACCCCGACCGGGGATGCTCGCCTGCAGGTAGCCCACGACGACGTCATCGATCGTCGCGACCCATACGGACGACGGGCTCGCTGTGGTGAGCGCGGCCCAGTCGGCGATCGCGTCCTGCTCCGCCAAGAGCGCATCGCCGCCGCGAGTGCCGACAAGCGCGGTGCGTGCCTCGCGCTCGAGTTCGGCGAGGATCGGCACGTCGTCGGGCACTGCGACACGTACCTCGAAGCTCACGACGGGGCCTGCAGTTGGGCGATCTTGGCGAGAATGGTGCGGCGACCCCGATGTGCCACCTCGAACCGGCGGATCTGCTCGATCTCGCCGGGAAGCAGGCTGTTCAGCCGCTGCACGACGTGCATCGCCGCGAGGCTCTGGTATTCAGCGATCGGGAGGTCGTCAGCAGCGGGAACATCGTCGCAGATCGAGTCTGCGGTCGCCGGAACCTCCGAGGGCTGCGGCGACGACGGCGCGGCGCCCGCCACCGGGGAAGGTGGGGTCGCGGGGCGTCGCGACTCCTCGACCCGCTTGGCGAGTTCCTTTCGACCTTGCTGCACGACCAACTGCCCGATGAACCGGGACAGTTGAATCCGATTCTCGAGCGCCTGTCGGCGCTGTCGGAGCTGCTTGGGGAGGTCGTCGCGGAGCGTGACGATGATCCCGAGCGGTGCGTACACCGTGACGTCGAGCAGTCGTTCGAACGACGGCTGCGTCTCGTCGGGCACGGCGAAGTGGCCGATCAGGAGGGGAACAGGGGGCACGCGTCGTCGCCGACGGGGCACCCGGGTGCGGTTTGGCGCACGAGGAGGAAGCAGTTGGAACAGAGCTGCTCGTCGGCGCGCTTGGGCTGAAGACGGTCGGCCGATTCGCCGCGCTCCTCGGGCTCTTCGTCTTCGTCCTCACCGGCGTCGTCGTCGACGGCGACCAACCGATCCTTCAGGATCGTGTCGAGGTCGGCCTCCACGTCGTCCGGCGCGATCATGTCGTCGTCGTCGTCCTCATCCTCACCTGCGGCGACCGACTTGCGCACTGGACCGGCGGTCTTGGCATCGTCGTCTTCGACGTCGTCTTCGACCGCGACGAAGTCGTCGTCGAGATCGTCTTCCAGCTCATCGACGAGTTCTTCGGCATCAAGGTCTTCGTCGAGGTCGGGGCCGTCGAGTTCGACCTCATCGGACTCATCGAGCTCGAGCTCTTCGTCCGGCTCCACCATGTCGTCGTCGTCAGCCATGCTCGATCCTCTTTCTCGGGGGAATGCCAGCGGCAGCGCCCCTACGAGCCGCGGATGATACGAGGGCCCACTGTCGATCCCCGGGGAGGCTTCTGTGACTCAGGTCACACATGCTCCTCGGCAGGCACGCAGGGCCCGCCCGGCACCAACCGAGGCTGTCGGCGCACAGCGGGTGCACCGAAACACTCCGGTGCGCACGAGCGACTCGGTCGACGCCCGGGGACTCGGTCGACGACGAGGGACTCGGCTGGGGTGCGGTCAGGGGGCGACGTCAGGGGGCGACGTCAGGGGGTGCGGCGGACAGCAGCGCGGCGCTCGGCGGCGAGGCGTTCGAGCTCGGGGGCTGCGTGGGTGATGTGCACCATCGACTCGGCGATCGCCCGGTGCCCCGCCTGCTCGCCGATGAGGCGATGCATGTCGAGCGCAACACGGCGGTACGCAGGGTGACCCTGGGGGGACGAACGCAGCTCGAGCAGGTGGATCGCCTCGCGGGCGTTGAACTGCATCGAGTAGCGCAACCGATACGCCATCGACACGGCGGCCGAGGCCTGCTCGGGGAACTCGTCCTTCAACGCGTCGTGCAACGCTGCGGAGCGCGCCATCGCATCGTCGAACACGTCGGCCATCCCCGCCTCGTCGACCAGTTCGGGCCGCACGTAGCCGTGGTTCGGCGTGAGCCGCTGCCAGTCGATGGTGAGCATCCGGTGACGCTGCAGATCGCGGAACGCCCCGTAGTCACTGAGCACGTCGAACCGGTAATCGATGCGCTCGAAGGCCCGGCCGGGCTTGTGCCGACGGTTCTCACGCTCACCCACGTACGACCGGATCAGCGCGAGCCGCTCGGCCGGCGCCATCTGGCGCACGCGCTCGGCGATCTGGTGCTCGGGCAGGTTGCTGTGCGGGTAGCAGATCGCGGTGAGCAACTTGTCTTCGGCATCCGGGTCGAAGTCGACCAACTCGACGCTGTCGGCCTGCTCGACCGGGAGGTCACGGAACAACGACTCGACCAGTTCGCCGGTGCGTTCACGCGTGTTGGAGAAGTAGTTGACCCAGCGATCACCGCGCTCGGGCAAGTCGACACGCTTCAGGAACGACGGGATCACCTTGCGCAGCTCGTGCAGCATCAGATCGGCGTAGTCGCGGGCCTCGGGCAGCGGGTGCGAACGCATCCGCAACAGCAGCATCTCGAATGCCTGTCCACTGCCGTAGATGCCCACGTTCGACAGCGAGGCCGCCGGCAGCACGCCGCGTACGGCGTCGAGCGCCTTGGCGCGGGTCGCCTGCCGGTAGATGAAGTCGGAGTCCTGTGGATCGCGGGCGACGGTGGCGCGCACATGATCGGTGACCTTGCTGAGCAGCAGGCTGTACGAGTCGAACATCCGGTCCATGTCGCCGACGTACCGGGTACCGAAGCGGCTCGACAGCACAGCGGGGTCGCGGTAGTAGCGATACCGACCGCCGATCCGGCTGTCGTAGGCGATGTAGCGAGTGCTCTGCTCGAGGTAGCTCATGAGCCGGCCCCACTCGAGGATCTTCGTGAGCAGGTTCGACGCCTGCTCACACGCGAGGTGCACCCCTCCGAGTTGCGCAACCGAGTCGTCGCCGTACTCGAAGAAGACCCTCTCGTAGAGTTCTTCGGCTCGAGCGAGTCCGATGGTCGCGTCGACCGTCTGGTCGCCTTCGATGTCGAGTTCGCCGACGAACTCGTCGAGGAACAGTCGGCGCAGGCTCTTCGGGCTCCGGCTGTAGCGGGCGAACAGCGCGCCCTTCACCACCTCGGGGAGGTTTACCAGGGCGAACACAGGACCGTCGAGGTTCGTGAAATAGCGCCGGAGGACGTCCTCTTCGGAGGGGGTGAACGATTCGGGGACGTAGACCGTCACAACTCGACACCCTACGCCCTGGCGGTTCTCCGGCCGCGGATCAGGCCAGTACGTCGGCGGCTGCGTTGGGGTGTGGGGCCCGGGCCCGGGTGAACTCCTCCGTCACCGACCGCAGAAGCGCATCGTCGACCCAGAGGTCGATCACCGTCATCGCCATCGCCTTCGCCCCGTCGAGCACTGCCAGGTCTCCCGCCTCACTGCGTGCCCACGCAGCGAAGTCGACCGTGTGGATCGCGACTCCATCCTCGGCCACCTTGATCATCGGGTGGATCGACGGGACCAGGTAGCTCACGTTGCCCATGTCGGTCGACCCGACGACCGGTCGACCGATCGCTCGCGGGTCGTGCACCGTGCGCCCGAGCCGCGCCGCGTTGTCGACGTACGACGACACGAGCGGCGCATTGTCGAGCATGTCGGCGTAGGTGACACCCTGCCAGCGAGTGGCGCAGGTGCACCCGGTGGCGGTGGCCGACGCCTCCAGGCAATCGAGCACGCGGCGCTTCAGCGGCTGCAGCGAGTCGATCGTGGGTGAACGCACCATCCAGGTCATCGAGGTGTTCGCCGGCACGATGTTGGCCTTGTCTCCGGCGCGATCGAAGATGCCGTGGATCCGCTCGGTGGGCAGGATGTGCTGTCGCAGCGCGGCCACGTTCATGTAGCCGAGCACGGCGGCGTCGAGCGCGTTGCGGCCCTGTTGGGGCGCGGCCGCGGCGTGCGCGGCGCGGCCTTCGTAGTCGACGTAGAGCTCCTGAATCGCAATGGTGTCCATCCGGATCAGGTCGGCATCGGCCGGATGGATCATCATCGCTGCGTCGAGCCCGTCGAACGCACCGTTGCGGGCCATCAAGATCTTGCCGCCGCCGCCCTCTTCGGCCGGCGTGCCCATGATCCGTAGTCGGCCGCCGAGTTCGTCGGCGAGCATCGCGGCGGCAAGACCAGCACCGAGGCCAGCCGTCGCGATGACGTTGTGGCCGCACGCGTGTCCGATGCCGGGGAGTGCGTCGTACTCGAGCAGCACTGCGACGTCGGGGCCCGTCGTGCCGGCGCGAGCCTCGAACGCCGTGTCGACGCCGTACGCGTGGCGCTGCGTGTGATGCCCGTGGTCATCGAGGATGCCGGTGAGCAGGTCGTGCGCGAAGACTTCCTGGTAGTTGAGCTCGGGATGGGCATGGATCTGATGGCTGGCATCGATCAACCGGTCGGCGAGGCGGTCGACCTCGGCCGCGACGCGCTGCTTGATGCCGTCGATGTCGCTGGCGCTGTAGGTCATCGGGTCTCCTGGTTCAGTCGTGCTCGAGCACGATCTTGCCGAGTTGCTCGCCGTTGGCAAGCCGTTCGAGCGCGTCGGGGTACTGACCGATCGGGTAGGTCCGATCGACGTGGACCGCCACGCCGTGGTCGACGAGTCGGGTGACCTCGACGAACTCCTCGTAGCTGCCCATCGTCGACCCGATGATCTCGAACTGCTTGAAGAACAGCCGTGGCAGATCCACCTCCACCTTCGGTCCGCTCGTGCCGCCACACACCACGAGGCGGCCGCCAGGGCGGAGCGAACGAACCGACTGCTCCCAGGTGGCAGGCCCGACCGATTCGACCACGACGTCGGCTTGGACATCCCAGCGCTCGGCAGCCGAGTCGACCGCTGCCGTCGCACCCATCGCCAACGCCTCGGCGCGCTTTGCCTCGCTCCGGCTGGTGGCGATGACGGTGGCGCCAAGATGAACCGCGAGCGCCAACGCCGCGCACGACACCCCGCTGCCGATCCCCACCACGAGCACCGTCTCCCCCGCACGCACTCGTGCTCGGCGGAGCATCCGGTACGCGGTGAGGTAGGCCAGCGGATACGCGGCCGATTCGGCCCACGAGCGCGACGCCGGCCGACGGACCACGTTGCGGCTCGGTGCGATCGCGTAGGTGGCGTGTCCGCCCCAGCAATGCTCGCCGTAGATCCGGAAACCCGGGCCGAGCGGGCTGTCGTTGCCGAGGGCGACGATGTCGGCCAGCGGCGAGACACCCGGGTTGATCACCACCTCGTCACCGATCGCGATGCCGCTCACCTCGTCGCCGATCGCTTCGACAACGCCCGCCACGTCGCAGCCGGGGACGTGCGGCAGCGGTGGTCGGGGCTTGCCCTTGGTGACCCACAGGTCCATGTGGTTGAGCGCACTGGCCCGCACACGGATCTGAACGTCGTCGCGGCCGAGCGGCGGCAGTGCTATCTCGCCGCGCCGATAGGCGCCGGGCGACTCATCGAGGATCCAGGCCTGCATGCCGAGACGGTACCGCGCGCTCAGACGCAGGCGATGAACGCGTCGGGCTCGACGACCAGCTCGATGGAGGTCGCACGACCCCATTCGACCCCGTCGAGCCAGAGTCGAAGGGGACGCTCGTACGTTCGCGTGAGCGTCTCGTGGCGACCGACCGTAATGGCGGGGTGCGGCACGTGGGTGCCCTGCACGAGCCGTCCTCGGGCGGCCCAGCGGTGTCGGATCGACATCGTGGCGGCCGCCTCCACCACGTCGACCCGCCCGTCGTTCGGATGGCTGCGCGGCGCGACGTCCCACCGTCCGCGGTGCTGCGCGTTCATCGCCGCGAGCACCGGTCCGCGCCACCACGAACCGCGAGCGACGAGGTGGGCCGTGAACCAGCCGGTGCGACGAGACCCGCCGTCTGTCGCGACGACGCGCACGAGGTCGATCGGCACCAGCGCGCTCGCTCCCCCGTCGAGACGTCCGAGCTCGCCGGTGCCACCCGCAGCGCGCATCAGGTCGCCGCCGAGGAGGCCGATGGTCGGGATCGGTGCACCGAGCGAGCGGCAGCGGTTCACGAGTGCAAAGAGCTCGGCGTTGTTGTGGATGCGATGCACATCGGTAGGGATGGGGCCGACCGAGCCCCACTCCTCACCCTTGCGGATCGTCATCGCCCTCGACCTCGACCTCGACCTCGACCTCGACCTCCACGGTGCTCGATGCCGACACCACACCGCGGAACAGCGCCTGTGCGGCCCGGTCGGCACAACGGCGTGTTTCGACCACGGGCGCGACGAGCGCGAGTTGCCGGAGGACATCGATGAGCTGCTTCGTGGTGCGGACGAAGTCGCCGCCGGACAGCTCCTCCGCTTCCACCACTTCCGCGAACCCCTCGCCCGCTGCCCAGGCAAAGGCGATCGCGATGAACGACGGGTCGGGGCTGCGGTGCATGCCGAGGCTGGCCTCCTGCTCGACCTCGTGCAGGGCCGCCGAGATGCTCTCGATCCGCTGCCACCGTCGACGCACATCGGGCGACGGGAACCACGGCGCGGGCGGTGGCTCGGGACTGCGATGCTCGTAGACGAAGACCGACACCAGGGCGGCCATCGTGGCCGGTTCGAGCCCGTCGAACAGGCCCTTGCGGAGGCACTCGACGATCAGCAGGTCGCACTCGTGGAAGGTGCGGGCCAGGATGTCGCCCGCATCGGTGAGCGCCCACCCGTCCACGTAGCCCCACCGCTCGAGGATTCGCAGCACACGGTCGAAGTCACGAGAGATCGACTGGCTGCGACCACGCATCCGCTGACGGAGCTCGTCGATCTCTCGGCCGACCCGTTCGGCCTGTGCGGCCGCCTTGAGCCGGTGCTCGAGATCCGGGTCGTCGAGCACCGGGTGGTCGAGCAGCGCCTCTTCCACGACCCGGCTCGACCGCGACCGTCGAGGGCGCGGCTCGACGTCGGCGCGTTCGAGACGAAGTGCGACTTCGCGCTGGTAGTCGTGACGGTTCGGTGCGAAGTCGGGCGGCAGATCGATGCGCCCGATCGGTCGCGGTGGCTCATCGAAATCGGCCTCGGAGAGCTGGATCGCGTCTCGCCGCGTGGTGAGCCCGCTGATCCGCAATCCGCCCTTGCGGTGCGCCGACGCGAGCACCGCCACGCGTCCGCTGTAGCGGCCCTTGGCGGCGTACACGATGTCGCCGGGCTTCAACTTCATGAGTGCCAGCTCGACCGGGCTGTCGCGCCCGATGCTCACCTGGCGCGCCTCGGTCGCTCGATCGAGTTCCTTGCGAAGCTTGCGGAACTCCTCGAGGTCACCGAACGGACTGATCGTCTCGGCAGCGAGGTCGCGGAGGTGCTGCTGGCGCCGCTCGAGCCGCGACTCGATCTTCACCACGTCGCGATCCGCCTGATACTGCGCGAACGACAGGTTGAGGAGTTGGTGGGCGCGCTCGCTGGTGTACGAACGGACGAGGTTCGCCGCCATGTTGTACGTGGGCCGGAACGCCGAGTTGAGATGGAACGAGCGGCTGCTCACCAGTGCGGCCACCTGATCGAACGGCACGAACGGGCTCCACAACACCATCGCGTTGCCCATCTCGTCGATGCCACGGCGCCCGGCCCGACCGGTGAGCTGGGTGTACTCCCCCGGCGTGAGGAACGCGTGGTGGTCGCCGGTGAACTTCGTGAGCTTCTCGATCACCACGCACTTGGCCGGCATGTTGATGCCAACGGCGAGCGTCTCGGTGGCGAACACGACCTTCACGAGGCCCTCCACGAAACACGCCTCGACCACTTCCTTGAACGGCGGCACCATCCCGGCGTGGTGCGCTGCGACACCCGCTTCGAGTTGGGCGAGGAACTGCCCGTAGCCGAGCACCGCGAGATCCTTCGGGTCCATCACCCCGAGCCGGGCATCGACGATCGCGCGGATGCGGTCGCGCTCGTCGCCTGTCGTCAACCGCACGCCCGCGGCCAGAACCGACTTCGCGGCCTCATCGCACTGATTCCGGCTGAACACGAAGCAGATGGCGGGCAGCATCTCCTCTCGGTCGAGGATCTCGACCACCTCGAGCCGCGACGGCGTGTAGAGGCGGCGGCGCCCGTGCGTCGCCTTCTGGTTCTTGCCACGTGACGAACCGCGCGACGCTTCACCATCCAGCCGCAATGCCGTCCCGTTCGGGCGACCACCCACGAGAACCGGCAACAGGTGCAAGCGGTCGTGGGTCTTGTCGCCGGCGAGATACAGGTTCTCGAGCCGGACGGGTCGACGATCTTCGACCACCGACGTGGTCGGCCCGCGCACGGTCGAGATCCAGTCGGTGAGCTCCTGCGCGTTGCTGACCGTCGCCGAGAGGCACACGAGGCGCACGTGAGCAGGCAGGTGGATGATGACCTCCTCCCACACCGGTCCGCGATACGCGTCCTGCAGGAAGTGGACCTCGTCGAGCACGACGACATCGAGCAGGTCGAGCGCCGCACTGCGCCCGTAGATCATGTTTCGGAGCACCTCGGTGGTCATCACGACCACGGCAGCGTCACCGTTGATCACGTTGTCGCCGGTGAGCAGGCCGACCTCGTCGATGCCGTACCGGTCGACGAGATCGTGGTACTTCTGGTTGGAGAGCGCCTTGATCGGCGCCGTGTAGAACGCTCGCCGACCGCTCCGCCGGGCCGCTTCGATCGCGTACTCGGCGACGACCGTCTTGCCGCTCCCCGTGGGAGCGGCCACCAACACGCTGTTGCCGTCGTCGAGCGCGTCGAAGGCTTGGAGTTGGAACCCGTCGAGCGGGAAGGAGTACTGGCGGATCAGCTCCGACCGGTCGGGCCGCACGGTTCCATCGTGTCAGGAAGCGCCGGCGTCGCGGCGCTTCCGCTTCTGGACCGCCAACCCGATCGCGATCGAGAGCAGGTAGAACACCGACATCGGGATCGCCAACGCCATCATCGAGTAGGGGTCGCCACTCGGCGTGATCACGGCCGCGAGCACGAAGCACGCGAGCAGCGCGTAGCGCCACCCCTTGAGCAGCGTCTGCGGAGTGACGATGCCGACGAGTTGGAGCCCGACGAGCAGCACCGGGAACTCGAATGCAATACCGAACGCTGCCACCATCTGAGCGACAAGTCGCATGTACTCGCTCACCCGGAAGGTGCCCTCGACACCCGATCCCGACCACGAAATGAGGAAGTCGAGCGCCTTCTCGAGTGTCCAGTAGGCGATGAACGCACCAAACGCGAACAGGCTCACCGACGCCGCGATGAACGGCACGGCGTACTTGCGCTCCTTGGCGTGCAGCGCCGGGACGATGAACTGCCAGAGCTGCCACATGATCACCGGCAGCGCGATGAGGATGCCGCCATATGTGGCGATCGACAGCCGGGTGGTGAAGCCCTCGAGCGGGCCGGTGAAGATGAACTTTCCGCCCGAGACCTCACAGAAGTCCGGTTTGTCGGCGCACAGCCTGAGGTACGGCCGCGACAGGAACCCGAGCACCTGGTCGTACGCGGCGAGGATGATGATGACGCCGAAGACGACGGCCAACAGCGCCCGGATGATGCGCGTCCGTAACTCACCGAGATGGTCGGTGAGTGACATCTTTGCCTCGGGTGAGACCGGTTCAGTAGGACCGGCGGCCGCTGGTTGCGCCCGACGGAACGGCAGCTTCATGCGGGCGGGTTCCCTTCCGGTGCCTCGAGCGCAGGAACATCCGACTCGGCCGGCGACGGTGCCGGCAGTGCCGACGCGCCAGTCGGGGGCGGCAACGGGGCGGGAGGCAGCGGTGCGGGCGGCGCTGCACTCGTGAACCGGAATCCCGATGCGAGCGGCAACGGCTCCGAGTCGTCGACGACGTCTGCCAGCACCGGAGCAGGCGTTGTTTCGGCCTCGGGGGCCACGGCGGCAGGAGTGGCGAGCGGCGGCTCGTTGCCGGGCAGCGCCTCGGTCGAGGCCGCCGCCGGCGACAGGTCGGGACGGATGTCGAACGACGCTGCCTTCCGCAGCTCGTCGGCGGTCGATCGAAGCTCGCGAGCTGGCTCGTCGAGCGCGTTCTTCAACTCTGCTTGGAACCCGCCTGCGGCCTGCCGGAACTGGCCGTACACCTCGCCGAACTTGCGGATCGCGTCCGGAAGCTTCTCGGGACCCAGGACGATCAACGCAATCAGCAGCAAGAAAACGAGTTCGCTGCCTTGGAGGTTGAACACGGTGAGGAGTCTAGGAGACGGGCTGCCAAACTGCCGTCGTGCAGCAGCGCCTCCCCTCGATGCTCGACGACCCGATCGCGTTCGCCCATCGAGGTGCTCGCGCCCACGCCCCGGAGAACACGCTCGAGGCATTCGCGCTCGGGTTGAAGCTCGGCGCGAACGGACTCGAGAGCGACGTGTGGCTCACCGCCGACGGTGAGGTGGTGCTCGACCATGATGGCGTGGTGCAGCAGCGGCTGCGCAAGCGATCGATCGGCGAGGTGCGTCGGGCAGACCTGCCGTCGCACATCCCGACGTTGGCCGAACTGTATGAGCACTGTGGCACCGGCTACCACCTGTCGCTCGACCTGAAGGATCCAACGGTCGGCCAGTCGGTCATCGACGTCACCCGCGAGGCCGCACCCGAAATGCTCGCGCGCCTGTGGTTGTGCTCGCCGACCTGGCAGAGCCTGGTCCCGCTACGCGGCCAAGGGGCCAAGCTCGTCGACTCGACGCGGCTGCACCGCATCAAGGAAGGCCCCGAACGGCGTGCCGCGACGTTGATGGCTGAGGGCATCGATGCCATCAACATGCACTACACCGACTGGAACGGCGGGCTCGTCGTGCTCTTCCATCGGTTCGAGCGGGTCGCGTTTGGTTGGGACATGCAGATCGACGACATCCTCCGGCCCGCGATGCGCATGGGGCTCGACGGGGTATTCAGCGACTGGGTCGACCGGATGATGGACGCCTACCGCGCCGAGCTCGGCGTCCCGAAGCGACCCGAGTAAGCCGCGGCGGACACCCGCAGAAGTCGGGCCTAGAGCCAGCGCCAGTCCTGGTACGGCCAGATGACCACGAAGGCTCGGCCGATCAGCAGATCATCGGCGACCGCACCGAACACCCGGCTGTCGCTCGACCGGCCGCGATGGTCACCGAGCACGAAGACCGATCCATCCGGCACTTCCACCGGGGGCTGATCGGAACCGCAGCCGTCGGCCTGCTGGACCGTGGGGTCGATGTACGGCTCCTGCAACGGGACGTCGTCGATGTAGACGGTGCAGGTGCTCGCTTTGAACTCGACCTTCTCGCCTGGCAGACCGATGACGCGCTTGATGAGGTCGCGCTCCGTCGCGGTGCCGTCGAACCGCTTGAGCACCACCACGTCACCCCGACGGGGGTCGTGGAGGCGGTAGCTCACTCGATTGACCAGCACGCGGTCACCGTCGTGCAGCGTCGAGAGCATCGACTCGCCTTCGACCGCGAACTGCTGGACGACGAACTGGCGCACGAGGAGGGCGGTGAGGATCGCAACGGCGATGACGATGATCCACTCGGTGAGCGGGTTGACCTTCTTGCCCTTGGCAGGCGGCCCGGTCAGCTCCGGCGTGAGATCATCTTGGAAGCCGGACTCGTCGCCCACGTCAACGCTCATGAAGGCGCAACGGTATCCCGCGACGAGAGCAGGTCCACGGAGCGAGCTGCCGCAGCCCCCGCAGATCGGAAGAACAGGCCGTCTTGCCCAGGGCCTCGGCCCATGGTGGTGACCGTGAGCCCGTGCCTCGTCAGGGCCTCGGCGACATCGGGGGGCTCGACCACCACGGGCACGTGCGGGGCCAGGGCAGCTGCGTCGGCGAGGAGCTCGGGCGGCACGGGGATCTCGAGCGGTGTGCCGACCAGCGCGAGGGCCGACCGGCTGTGGTGGCTGATGCCCTGGTGCCGGGGGCGGAGGTCGCCACTGCTGGCCCGAAGCATCGCCACCGGTGATGCGCCGAGGCGCTCGGCAGTCGAGAGGATGGCGGCCACCTCGAACGAGGTGGTGCCGAGCGTCGTGTCGGTTCCCACGACACCAGGACCCATCGCACAGATGACGATCTCGGCCCGCTGCACCTCGACCGCGATCTGGAGCGCCGACGCCACGCTCACGGCCTCTGCGTCACCGCCGAACGCGTGACCCGCCGTGACGGTGCCGCTGAGCAGATCACGGTCGCGCAGGTCGGCGACGAGGTCGCTGAGCACCAACGGGAGCGCTGCGCCATCGGTCATCACGTAACTCACCCGTGTGCCCGGTCGGAGCGTGGCGATGACCGCCGCGGCAACGCCCACCTGGCTGTGCAGGCTGCCGACCAGAACAGGAACCCCGTGGAGATCGGGCAACCCGGCATCGGGACGCATCGCTGCCGTCGGCGTGAGTTCCTCTGCGGACCCGGTGTCGACCTGCAGGCTCGTGTACCGCAGCTTCATGATGTGGCCGGGGCCCGGCTGGTGCAGCTCGCGTCGGGCGAGATTCCAGTGCACGACATGCCAGCCCCCGGTGCCGAGACCGAGCTCGACCGCGGTGGTGTTCACCACCACCTCATCACCGACCGCGACGGTGCCGGTGAGCTGGGTGATCGAGTAGGCACGACTGCCGTCGTCGAGGCGGACCCGTTGGAGACCCGGACGCTCCGCGATCAGTTCAGTGACGCGCAGGGTGAGGAACGTGGGCATTGCTCGGCCTCAGAGCGAGGCGATCAACTTCTCGACGCGCTCGTCGCGGCTCTTGAACGGGTCCTTGCACAGCACGGTGCGCTGGGCCTGGT